>NZ_JBSXNZ010000063.1:0-3090 GCF_056857895.1 Marinobacter sp. B-21 | reverse complement strand
CCCCCTCTGTCAAGGTAGTTGGAACCCCACCCGATGTTAGACTCTCTCAATAAAGTGGGGCGAGAGACAGAGGTTTTCATGAAATATTCACCGGAGCGTCGCGAAGCCATTCTTAAAAAGTTACTGCCACCTAATAACCGGCCAGTTGCCGTAGTGGCAGAGGAAGAAGGTATTTCCGATGCCACTCTTTACAACTGGCGAAACGAAGCTCGGAAAAATGGACAGTTACTGCCAGATCACGGTTCAGATCCGGAAGGTTGGAGTTCTCGCGATAAGTTCAATGCCGTGCTTGAGACCGCCGCACTGAGCGAGTCCGAGTTGAATGAGTATTGTCGCAAACGGGGCGTTTATCCCGAGCAGATTCGACGCTGGCGCCAGAGTTGTGAAATCGCCAATGATCGCGATGAAAAGGTCGAAAAACGCTCTCGTGAAGCGGTCAAGCAGGAGAAAAAACGCACCCGGCAACTTGAACGCGAACTGAAGCGTAAAGACGCCGCCCTGGCTGAAACAGCCGCGCTGTTGGCCCTGCGAAAAAAGGCCCAGGCGATCTGGGGGGACGAGGACGACTGACCAGCACCCGAGATCGCCAGCATGCCTTAGAGCTGGTTGATGAGGCCCGTGTGGATGGCGCGCGCCTGAAAAGCGCTTGTGCCGAGCTGGGCATTGGCACCAACACCTATCGCCGCTGGAAAGCCGGTGATGAGGATGGCCGGCCAAGCGCACCAAAACACACACCGCCTCATGCACTGACCGCAATGGAGAAAGCCATGATCCTGGCCGTTTGCCACCAGTCCGATTACGCCAGTCTGCCACCGTCTCAGGTCGTGCCGCTGTTGCTGGATGACCATGGCTGGTACATCGCCTCAGAATCGTCATTTTATCGCGTTCTGACCGAACACAATGAGAACCATCGCCGGGGCACACGATCATCCGGACGAGTGGGCCCGCCACGCCGGCACGAGGCGACCAGACCGAATCAGGTCTGGTGCTGGGACGTGACTTACTTAAAGTCTATGGTTCGGGGTCAATTCTTTTATCTGTACTTCATGCTCGACGTCTACAGCCGCAAGATCGTGGGTGCCGAAGTCTTCGATGCAGAAAGCGCCGCCAATAGTGAAATCGTGCTGCGCAAAGCGCTGCTCCGTGAAGGCTGTATCAACAACCCACCGGTGGTGCATTCGGACAATGGCAGTGCCATGAAAGGTGGCACGTTACCGGCGACGTTCGAGAAACTGGGTGTCACGCCGTCCTACAGCCGGCCGCGTGTGTCTAACGACAACGCCTATATCGAATCGCTGTTCGGCACCACCAAGCAGCGTCCGGGATACCCGCCTGAAGGCTTTGAGAACCTGGAGCTGGCACGTGACTGGGTAAGGAAGTTCATCGGCTGGTATAACGAAGAACACCGTCACAGCGCTATCCGCTATGTGACACCGGCAGACCGCCATGCAGGCAAAGACGCTGACATACTGGCACGCCGAAAGATCACCTTGCTAAAGGCCAGAGAAAAGAACCCTGGCCGCTGGTCAACCAGCATCCGGAACTGTGAGCCGATCGGAGCTGTGTGGTTGAATCCATTACCAGAAGAGCAAACTGTTAAAGAACAATGCGTGGCTCATTAGAGCCCAACTGAATCAGGTGCCAACTACCTTGACAGACGACGTCTGCCTCCGAAGACCGATTTGCCGGTGAAACCACCTACACCGCCAAAACAGCCTACGATCAGGTCGTCGGATACACCGACCAGGTGGGCTTTTACGAAACTGAGTATATGAGCCTTGGCCTTCGCTGCGACGTAACCGACGGAGTGGTAAAAAACGTACTTCTGCGCTTCTCCTTCGAAATGCCACTGGCTTATTACAGCGCCCCTGTAGACTTCATGGTGATGGTGGACGCTGACGGAAAGGTTTTCCGATTCGATGGCAATATGTTTGCCAATTCAATGTCCAGTGGGTTCGCCTCGATCAAAGATCACGATGACTTGCCCGAGCTGCTCGACGAACTATCCAGAGGCAAAGGCGTTACCTTCAAGATTGACCCCCGCGGAAAAGGCGAAGACAGGGAAGAGTCGCTAACACTGAAAGGATCCGCAAACGCCATCGCGCAGTGGAAGCAGTACTGCCTCTGAGCTGGATGGCGGAATTAACACGGAGGATAAATTAACATAGAGGTTAAACGGTGGGGGCGTAACCGCCGCAGTCGTTCAGTAACGGAGTGACCCGGGCGCCCTTACCGGCTTTCGTTGAGCCTTCTCGGAATTAGCCGCCTTGATGATGGCGCCTTTACTGACATTCCACCAGAACCCTTCGGCCACCCGCACCGTTACGTCGATAGGCCCTTGCCCCTGCGAAACTGGGGTTTTGAGATCGGCGAATGTTCGCTTTTGTTTAAAAGGCTTAATACCACAATATCTGGTCATTCTATTATTGGCTGGAAAACCCGGCCAATTTATGGTGACAAACACCGGCCACGTTATGGTGTCATGACCACTCATCAAAGCTCAGATTCTTGTCGGCATATTTTACACACAGCACCTACCAAGCAATTACCTTGTAAAGTCAGGCCGTTGAAACTCCGTTACTTCTAGTTTCTGGTCATGCTTTTGCATGTATTCCACAGGACACCCGCCATTGACTGGTTGGGACATGCATATGAAATTTTGGAGGATTGTCGCTATGAGAACGGGAACTTTAGCGGCCTTGGTTACAGGGATGCTGGGAGCGGGCTCTGCGCTTGCCATACCAACACTACAACTGGATATTGATGGCGGCACCTATGTAGGCGGTACAGAAGAGAGCACCGTGACTACAACTTCATCATTTGATCTATGGGCCTTGGGCAAGACAACCGAAGTAGATACAGCTATTGACTATTACCTTTCGGTCGCGCTACTGCCCAAGACCCAGAATATCGGGGATCCGGCTAACCTTGGCAGTGTCACCGTAAATGGGTAAGCGCATTTAAATCGACCCACTTGCATCACCCGCACTGAGATGTCAGACCCGAACCAGCTCCACGTTCCAGGGCAGCAATGCTTCCAGTTTCTCCGCCGTATCCGCCTCGGCAATATGCGTGAGCAGGTGGTGTATG
>NZ_JBSXNZ010000062.1:0-19578 GCF_056857895.1 Marinobacter sp. B-21 | reverse complement strand
ATGCATTGAGCTCGTTGCGCTCTTCCTCTGTCATCTTCAAAGGTATAACGGGTCGGCCCATTGCAGTAGCTCCATCAACATTTTCTGCAATTATAGCCTTTAATGCCAATTACTCGATGAACTTTTGTTAAGGTACACTAGAACCTCACCCCCTGGAGGGGGAGGTATAGAAAGGTGGGAAAAGTTAATAAACTCAACAGTTAAACGTTCGTTCCGATGTGCCCGCAGCGTTGGCTGGCATCGAACATCCAGCTCTTCGTGACTCTTGCACCAATGGTGAAATTTACAAGATTTCCTTCCGATGGTTCTCAATCATCATCTTCTGGCTCTTCAACGTGCTGTGCCACTTCCTGCAGCTCCACTCCAAAGTAGATGCAAAGCTTGTCCAGGATTTCTGTCGTCGTGTTGTAGCCACGCTGGTTCGCTATTTTGGACAGGGTCGTCCTATGAATCCCAGTCTCTTTCGAAACCTCATCCAGTGTAACCCTACGATTTTCTTGGAATCCTTTCTCGGCGATCAGCTCTTTTAGGCGGAATCTAATCATTGGGGCATCCTCAGCTAAGACCTCAATTCTACCGAATCAGCAGCCCACTTTCATCCAATGTTGAGCAAGATCTACAAAAGACGCTTGACAGCGTCGCTTATTCGCATATTATGTAGCGTGTACGCATCATAAAGCGCAAAGGAGCTACATATGAAAAGTACAGAATACCTTACAACCGAAGAGCTTGCGGAACGCATTCGTTACGACGCTCGGACCATCCGGGAGCGTCTGAAAGATTCGGTTCTGCTTGAAGGTGTGCACTACATCAGGCCGTTCGGCGGCCGGAAGATTTTGTATCTGTGGGAGCCGATTGAGAGGGACATGTTTGAACATTCTGGCCACCACTCCCTTGCAATTCCTATGGCTAACGGAGGGCGCATGAATGGGTAGCGTTCGAGTGCGTGAATCCACGCAAAAGTTGTTTTTCGATTTCAAGTACCGCGGAAAGCGTTGCCGAGAGCAGACCGCCCTCGACAACACACCCGCTAACCGGAAAAAGCTTCAAGCGATTCTGAAACGTATCGAAGCGGAAATCACGTTGGGGACTTTCGAGTACCACTCGTATTTCCCCGACAGTCCCAAGGCGCAGGAATTTACCCGGCAAGCTGAATTGCAGCGCGCTCGGGCGGCTCATGACACGCCGCTGTTCAGTGAGTTTTCACAAACATGGCTGGACGAAATGAGGATTCAGTGGCGCCGCTCCTACATCGCAACGATTGAGGGAACGCTGGAGAACTATCTGATTCCGGAATTTGGAGAGTCGGAGGTTGGCCACATCACCAGGCAGGAAATTCTTTCGTTCCGGGCGTCACTCGCCAAAGTAGAAACCCGGAGCAAAAAGCCACTTTCCGCCAGCCGTATCAACCGCATCATGACGCCATTGCGCATGATTCTGGGAGAGGCAGCCAACCGATATGAGTTTACCTCACCCTACCAAGGGATCAAATCACTGAAGGTGCCCCGATCGGATGTGGAACCGTTCTCTCTGGAAGAAGTTCGGCTGATTCTCGCTACGGTTCGGGCGGACTTCAGAAACTACTACACGGTGCGTTTCTTTACCGGTCTTCGGACCGGTGAAATAGACGGTTTGCAGTGGGATTGCGTCGATTTTCAGCGCAGGCAGATTCTGGTTCGCCAGGCGCTAGTGAACGGGGAAATCGAGCAGACGAAAACCGATGGTAGCTATCGTCACGTTGAGATGTCTCAACTGGTCGTCGATGCACTTGAGGACCAGAAAAAGGCTACTGGCGGAAATGAATTCGTCTTTTGTACCAGAACAGGTGGGCCGCTTAACCATAACAACGTCACGAAAAGGGTTTGGTACCCGCTGCTCAGTCACCTTGGGCTGCGTAAACGTAGGCCCTACCAGACCCGCCATACCGCAGCGACGCTGTGGCTAGCCGCTGGTGAGAACCCTGAATGGATTGCCCGGCAGATGGGCCACACCACCACGGAAATGTTGTTCAGGGTTTACTCACGATACGTGCCAAATCTCACTCGTCGTGATGGCAGCGCTTTTGAACGCCTGCTGATCAACGAATTCAATGCTAAAACTGATCCCACAAAGGAAGGTAGCTCATGAACTATTCCCAGCCGTTCTCTATCAGCCGAAAGTCTTTCGCGACGCGCCTGGCCAGTGCATTGGCCTTTTCCATGCAAATTCCTGACGGAACGCACCTCGTCGCCATTCTTGGAGAAGGCGACGAAAGCTCGAATCTCGCTGCGCTCACTCACTGGGTGGAAAATGAGATGTGGTTGATGGACGACGAGGCCCTTCAGGACCCGCTGCCGCAACTGCTCAACAATCTCGAACGTCTTCTGCACTCTGCACAGGAGGACTTTGCATGAGCATTGTCGTCAACACCACCTGGAAAACCGAGCCGGAAATTTTCATCGGGACTATTACCCATTTGACGGAAATCCCGAACGGGGAGCACCTGCCGGTTCTGGAACTGACTATCGAAAATTCCTTCGAGCAGTACCAGGTCGTGATGTTCCAGCCTCACCGGGATCTTCAGCTCACACAAATCCCAGACTGCGCTGTTCAGCTGATGCTCTGGGAGGGTGAGCGGGGGAATGCCGTGTCGCGCTCAGACACCGTCATTCTGCTGGACACGCCTGACACGCTGCTGCATTTGCCTGAGTCGAAACTGGTCTACCCAGATCTGGTGGTCGATATTGAACTGTTCATCGACGCATGCCCGGTGCAACCGTTAGCTGATTTTGTTCGACGAGTACTGGGTCGACCATCAGTTGGGCTGCGCTTCTTGAATGGCGCAATGCAAGAAGATGGCCTACAACAGCCAGGCAGCCTGGCAAGACACGGCCTTGATGTAGCCATACGATCATTCGATGCATGCGGCGGTTATAACGAAGCGGAACGCTGGCTGGCGGCTATTGCGGGACTTCTACATGGGGTAGGCCGGATTGAGTTATATGACGCTAAACCAGTCGATTACCTAAAGGTTGTTTTGAAGAGCTTGGGCTTGCTGGCGGAAGACCTAAAACGACTAGAGCAAAAACTTCCTGAGGCGGCGCGAACTATTCAGTTTATTATCGCCTCGATGTACCGCATCGGAAGCCCTACACAGCCAGATCCAAGGGCTATGGTTGTGCAGTCATCCCACCTGCTTGCCGCACAACTCCAGTCAGAACTGATGCACACAGCGTCAACGCACCTGACTAACTCCTCGACACGCCTCATTTCACCTTAGAAAAGGACTATATTCAGCGGCCACGGATGGCCCTCTCCTTCTGGATTTTATCATCAACATACACTCGTCCAGCGAATCCAATCAGCGCGATAAATGCCACAAATCGAATAGCTGTCATGCCATGCTGCAGAGAGCGCCCACCAAAACCTTTAGTGGGCTGATCGACCACTATTTGAGCGACACCCATTGCATTTCTTGGGCCTGCAGGATCATCCCAACGCACCCGAACACGAGATTCGGGCAGAGACAGCTCCTTACTCCAATATGTCTTCATTTGCTGTCTATCAGGACCGTTTTCGGGCGCACGCACATCTACCCACGCAAGTTTCTGAAAACCTATAACCTTCAGAAACTGGAGATATAAAACTTTTTTCTCGGTCGAAGAAAATTTCAACTGCGTGTGGCTCCTCTGCACCGCATTGACAACGTTCTCTACAAGCGCGACAAAGCGTTTAGCATCCGAGCGAGCAAGTTCGACCAGGTTTTCATACATCTTCTCGACGGCCGGATACGATGCAGTTGGTTTGGGTGGCGCCGGACACGTGCGCTGGACAGGATTGTCCACTCCACCCACTCCAACTCGGTGAGCAATGCTGTGGACATTCGGTCTCTTGCCCAACGTAAATGCGTTGCGTTGACCCGGGTGGTCCTCTTTGAAATGCCGTGCATATTGGTCCATCAACCACTCGCCACGCCTATGGCACCGAGCCAAACAAGACTCGGACAAATCAAACACGTCTGCGGTCCCAGCAATCGCATTTTCCAGTTTTGCACCGTTCTTTACGAGCTGAGCCATGTGATCAAGCGCACGATAAACCAACAAGGCCGATTCCGGCATATCCTGTGTCTCAGGCTTGAGCCCTACTGCTGATGAGACCAACGGCTGATATTCAGCGAATGACTTGTCTACGGCTACCTCCCCCCGATTTTTAAAATGGCCCAACACCAGGGCCAGTTGAGGAAGAGTAGAACCCTTTTTAAGACCTCGACGTTTACGCAGCTGATCAAAATTATCCCGGGTAAAACCCAGGAGCTCCGCCTGACGATCGTTTGAAAAAGGACTCATCGGTACTGCCCAACGCATCAGGCCAACCGTGACGTCCAGAAGATGTGTGTATACTCGGGTGGTTTGCCCCGGAGTCGCGTGGCCCATCAAAAAACTTAGGTACTGAAGCTTATCGATAGCAGGCACATACTGCTCTTCCCCACACAAAACCGCATACCAGTTCTTTCCCCAGTGAGGCATGACGATCTCATCGTCATCACTGCAGGCCCATTCAACGGGGAAAAGCTCTCCTGGATAGGATTCCATCAATCGCACAGCGTTAAACGTGGCACAGGAATGTCGCAGATTATGGAAGCTCAGCCCCGGCGTTCCCGAGGCGATTCGCATCGCATCCTGAACTGGTTCGATCAATGCCTTAGGCGGCATCAAAAAATTTGGCTGATGCAACTCACACAGGAGCAATTGGTTAGGTTTCTTCGATGTTTGCTCCAAGACCCGCCGGCGATACCAACGCCGGACCAAATCCAATTCAGCGTGAGTTAGAAGAGCCCATAGTGGCAACACCCGGTTGGCGTTGGCCGTCTTGGTGGAGCCAAACCTATTCCCCCGCACAATTAAAGTCGGATATGCCAAGGCGGGCTCATACAATCCCTGCAAATCCCGAAGCAGCAATCGCCGGATTTCCCCTCGCCGCATACCGCACCGATAGCCGAATATGAGTGCAATCTGTCTTGCTTCAGCTAGCCGTCGGTCTGGCTCATCATCGAGTATAGACATAGCCCTCATATATTCTGCGGGCGTTAATATCTCAGCATCCACCTGACCGTTACTGCTCACTCCCTCAATGTACGTGTCTGGCAAACCGTACTGTGTGACCAGGTCACGATGAAATCGTCTGAGAACGCCAGAGCGGTAGGCTCGCTGTTGGATTGATGAGCTGGCCTGTAGCAGCTGCGCGTACAGCCCTTCCCAATCATCTTCGTCCAGATCATTGAGGTCCTCTTCATCAATCAACTCTGCGACAAGTGGTTCAGCAAACTCTGACAGGTACCGTTGTAGAGAACTGTCTGTCACGGAAAATCTTAAACAAGCGCACCACGAGGCCAAAACCCTAACGATGGGTGAAAAGGAATTCGCACTGGCAATTTTCATGAGAGCCTTGTAGCTCAGACTTTTTTTGGAAAGCCGCTTCACCCCCTTGTCGAGCGCCAACGCTTGAGCGATTGCTTCCATTGCCTCGTTGGCATTTTCGCCTTTTAATCCATAAAGCGGGCAAGGTGATTCCCTCTTAATCAACTCCGAGGTGGGTTTGGGCGATTTGCTGTGCCGGATTGTTGGAATTTGGCCGGTAATCAATCTAATCCAGGCGTCGGGATGCATAGACGCGGAGACGCCGGTAGCGTTTTGTACGAAACCGGCAATTCCCATGATGTCGAGCGATGCTACTGTCGAAGCCGCATCCATCAAATTACGGAGAAACCTATCGTGTTTGTCCTCGGAGACAACATTCTTTGTGGATGTGATCCGTTTAACAAACGTTGCCAATAGAAAATCAGGTGGAGCGCTCGGAAACGCTTTCAAACCATGCTCACGATTAAAGCGATGCAGGAGACACAGCGTGACTGGGTCAGGAAACCAACGGGTGCATGCCGCCCCTTCATCACATTCCACCCAATAGAACTTCCTTGCCCCAAGTTGTTTTTTTGCAGTTTGCAAACCGTGGCAAATGACTTCGCAGATGGCATTGAGCCGCTTCTGGGCGCATAGCCCGCCAAACCAAATCATGGAATATATCAATCGGCCAGCATCATGCATCAGGCGTTCGTTCCCAGCCAAATCCCTACTGTCCAAGCTGTTCCAGAAATCTACCTCAATCTCCTGATAAGCCGATTTATGCTCAAAGGACCGCGGCGTCATCGGTGGCGTATCCATTCGAACGACTGTCATAAAATCTCGGTTTGGGATTTCGAGGCTATGCTTCTTGGCGATCTCATCGAGACGCCTCACCAAGTGATTGTGACGGATGCGCAGTGCATGTCCTGTCACATCAGCGCAGACAGTATCGAAAATACGCGCGATCATTCCCTCATCGATTGGATTAGGCAAAGCACCTGTAACCAACCCTGGAAAAGACTGGGCAAGAATGTGATCCACAGCATCACGTTCGCGCTTTACGACCTTTGCCCGCTCGTGCTCGCGCCGCTCATCGCCGTGCAGCGTTTTATTTTTGGCTCTTGTATCACCCATCAGCCCAAACCTCTCAGCGGCGTCCAACCGAGTTCCGTTTGAATCTCCTCTAGCACTGGCACCAGAACTCTCTTGTACTCAATCGGCGACAGCGTAGAGAATCTCCCCATGGGCTCTCGACCCGCCACCCAGTGCCCCATCAAGGCATCCACTAATGCAACGGGGACTTTGCGATGTATCAGCTCACTACGCAGGAGATGACGCCCAACATTTAGCGGTAAACGTGAGAATGGTGAAAGGTGGCCCTCAATCCCATCAGGCGTTACGGCGGTCGGCTTCGCAATTCTCTGAGTCGGTGTTGAGAGAAAAAAGAAGGTATGCTCCGGGGTAGGCTCGCCCAGATACGCTTCGACCATTCGCACCACATGGCGCCGGTGGCGCAAATAATACTCCCAGTGACTCAAGATATTTTCGGTCAAAGGTACAATACGCGAGTGGCTCCAATGGTCGCTTTCCTTGTCCGCGATCACCGCATACCTGCGATTGAGATCTACATCTGTAATCCGAGATAGGGGCGCCTGAACGCTTCGGTACCCAGTGCACAAGCAAAGAAGAAGGACCGTGTATAACGTATATGCATTATGAATATCGGCAAGCGTCGATTTCCCGATTGGCTGACGCAAAGTTACCTGGAAATGCGTTTTCAAATCCGTCGCCAGCTGCCTCAGCGCGTCAGGTGTAGGACAATAAGGGGAACCGATACGCCGATCAGATTGCACCAATGCTACCGGATGCAACGTGTTACGAGATTCGGGCACTAGCTGTGAAATAGCCTGCAAGTAACTTTCTTGCAGATCTGATTCATAGGCACAGTAATAGTGGATTCCGGCATGTCGACTCACATCCTTGTGTTCACCGGCAATGAGAACCGCCTCAACCATGTCACCGGCACCGTCAGACAAACGGTAAAACAACGCTCGTCGAATTCTTTTTAAAGTCAGCCTGGTGTCCGCTTGCGTCCTAATTCGAGCAAACAAGGCATCCACTCGTGCCGCAATATTCTTTTTTTCGTTGCTCTTGAAAAGCGCGCCACGCCAGTCACGAGGATCAGATCCAACATGACGTTCCAACAGGTTCCAGAGAGGAACTACAACGGGCATCCGCACCGAACGCACGGTCTGAACCAATTGGTGCCGAAGTTCTACGTCAAGCTGCGTCTTCCGTACCGGTTGCGGGGCGGCGCTTTGCCAAGCTGAAGACTCATAGCAAATGTATATTCGCCCGTTTTCTCCACGTTCCGGCAAATCATCCAGCCGGGATTTCAGTTGCGTCTCCAGAACCAAATCTAGCTCTCGCCCAGTTAAAAGAACCAAAAGGAGTGCCAATGCAGCTGAGAGATCCGCATCAACAGGCTCAGTTACCGCGTTCCAGTAAACATAGAGTTCGTACTCCGTCGGCCGCTCCCAACGATTTGTCAGCGTTTGATTAGAACGTCGAAGCTGATCGGATTTTGCGCGATCTCTAGCAACCCCATTTTTTCCAGCCCAAGAGTTGCGATGCGTTGAGGATCCTTGGCTTGTTACAACCATGGGCCGGTGAACAAGGTCATCTGATGGGAGTGCATTGCGCTCTGCTGTTTGGAATAGTTTGTCCTGGTCTCCAACACTCCTAATAGAGAAAGAGCAGCACTCAATCAACGCAGCGGAATCGCTTTCATCACTTGCTTCAACATCGATCGGAATTCGCTCCATCTCAAAGTCGCTGTCGGCCCCATTCTCATACTCATCTGTATCAGCCGGGTTTTCAGTCTCAGTTCGCACACTCCGCTCAATGAGGGATTCTTTTTGCAACGACAGTCCTAGTAGTCGACGGATAGGCGACAAATGCCCCGCTCGCAGGTCACCACGCTCCCTAAGTCGCTGTTCCAATTGGTCAAGCGTGGTATAGCAATTTTCGGGCTCCGAGGTATCAACGCTCTCAAGTCCATCCATCCAAAGATGAGCTCGCCGGAACTCCAGAAAAACCTTTTGCAGGTTCGAGAGCGGAACTTTTCCATCTGGCGCCTCGGGAACCCCGACCCAGATTGAGAAAAACACCTGGGCCAGAATCGACATTTGCTCGCTGTTTAGAAAGCCTTGCTCTCCTATTTTCAGCAATGCGGCATAGACAGGATACGGAGTGATTTTTGGCCTTTCGTCAGAGGTCGGATGCCAAAATTCGTCAACATAGAAACCATCGATAATATCCCGACAAACCTCAATAATTTCCGGCAATACCCTGCGCAGCTCATCCATATTAAGATGACTCTTTTTCTCAAGAATCGACGACATTCGATCCGCAATCGGCAAAAAAGCTGTGGCGACAGTCTGGATTTGGGCGCGGGTTTCAGGTGGCTGAATAAGCCGCTCAAGCGCAACACTCGGGGACATCATTTACTCCCTAACTTTTGATAAATAATCGGAGGTTCCTGGCTCAAATCTCTCTGCGATTCACGCCAGAGATCTGGGATAAGCGACTCTTTGTAGGGAAGATCGAACTAGCAGAGCCATACCTCTTCATGAAGACAAATAAAGAAGAGATAGCTTTGGCATAGCCCCCTGTTTGCATTGCCATCAGGGACAAATTCAAAAGCTCTCGCTCGATCACTTCAGTGAGCAAAATGTCGGTGGGGATTGGAGGACTTTCAACCAAAACAGGAATTTGGGTCTCAGGGTTCAAACAAGAGATCAAGACCGCAGATCGCAGATTTCCCGTTACAATGTAAATAAGGTCGCTCTCGGTTTTGCTCTCCTTCTCCCTTTCGTTCTTTTTCTTCTTTTTCTTCCTCTCTTCGACCACTATCGGATGGCGGTGCAGGTAGTCCAAGATTGCTGGCTCAGGCAACTCATCCAGAGCGCTTGCCCGAAAGGGTAGCGCTGCGAATTGTTCAAGAAAGTGGGTAGCCCTCAATAAAGGGGATTCCTCAACATCCTTAGGCGAGATCGTTTTCAGTGCATAGGTGTGGTCAGCCATACTGCTCTCCTCAAAAGTGATGAGAGTCATTGTGACGACCTGTAGGCGAACCTTTTCTTGGCTAATTTCCGTAAAAATGTAATTTGACCAAAAATTACAAACCTGTAATCAAAGCTTGGAGATGCCTTGCATCGATCGAAAAGTGTGGAATGCTGGGATGGTGTTTCTGACAAACTGAGCTAACGGAGTGCCGGACCAATGACTGAAACAAAGACTACAGAAGAACTGCGTGAGCTCGCCATAAAAGAGGCTAAAGCCCTATTTGAAGGCGATGAACTGGCTGCCATGAAATGGATGAGAACGGCTCAGCGAGGGCTTGGCAATCGACCTCCTCAGGGACTCATGAGCACACCGAAAGGCATAGAAAAGGTCCGAACGTTAATTGGCCGGTTGGAGCATGGAGTCATTACCTAAGCTCTTACGTGGGCATCAGATCAGCTCTGTCTCGACAGCAGAAAAATGTCTTGTGTTATCCGGCCCAGGGACTCACGGAGTGATTCTGCTTTTATCCCAATAAAATTGACCCGCCTTGAATATCTGAGTTAAAAGCTCCGATGTTCAGTTTCTGTACTGACCACAAAAGAAGGGTGCCAGTCGCATGGAGAGAACCTCGCCGAGCTTCTTCGGCCCTATGAAAATGGGCGGTATTTATGCCGGATATTGGCTGTTTTATGGTCAACTCCGGGTTGCCGGAGGAATCACCAGATATCGGCGAGTTACAGTGCCGACTCATTAAGATCCACTCGAATACTTGGTTCTGCAATGCGCTCGTTAACAACGGCAATCAACTCCTGATCATCCAGCCTGTCGAGCATGGCCTCGTAAACTGCAGCAGGAACGCAGTAAAAAGCGGTTTTATTCCGATTCAAAACAGCGATTGGAGAGCCCTTCCCAGAATCTACTGCCGCCATAGGATTTTTTTTAAGCTCTGAGATGCTAACTGCAACCTCAGAGAGGATTTGATTGGTCATGTAAACGCCTCAACATAAGGATCCATTCACATTTCGGTCAATCCAATGCCTTAGTGCTCGGTTTGGTTTAGCCAACATTCCTGGGTAGCAGTAGCATTCTCACAGGCGAGCACGATGAACATGAAAAAGTGAGTATTAATCTGCAGGATCAGCTGAATTCACCATGTTCAATTTTCTGGAGGACCGACGCTATCCGGCTACACCCCTCAGGGGTACCCAACAGATCGCAGGGCCTTTCATCCTCAAGCGCTTGAATGGGCCGCTGGAGCCAATCCAATGCTCGTTCCGACGACTCCCAGATTCGTATCGCCTGATGAACAACGTCGATTGTGTGCCGCGTGATGCCCAGTTCCAATCCAACTGGCTCTATCCGCTCCCATTCTCGGAGCGTATCTGGAGTCGGGGCGTCCGGGCTACACTGGGCCACGAGATCACTCAGACTGTGGGCTTTTCCTGTTGTCATACAAGTCGCTCCGATTGGGCATTGTTGTACCATTTTCCAACGGACAATCCACAAAAGGAAGGGGGTTAAATCTCTGTTCTAGTCACGAAGTCGATTTGAATTTTGCCGCCCTTTAGTGTGGTCAATGGCACCACCATAGCGCCAGACATTCTCAGGGATCATGAACGTGCGGGGGTCCGCATGCGTCTAAGAGCTTGGGAAGCTCGGCTCGGTCGCAAAGCGGACATTCGAGATGGAGCAAGCCGTTCTGTTTAATCGACCTGCAAGATGAACATCTCATAACCAAACTCACCGAGATACTGATCAATAATCCCAATCTCTCGATCAATGTCTTTCAGTGCAACCGATTCTGCCATCTGAGGCTTCAACTCATTGACGCGTGAACGCAGAGGTTCATAATAATTCGCCCATGCCTGCTGGCTCAGGGAAAAATGATCAATTACCATATATCCCGCCCGCCGGATTTGTTGCTCACGTAAAGAGACTGATTGCATGTCCGGATATTCTTGATGCCAAAAGTCCACGGCGGGCTGACTTGGCGTGTCTGTCAGCCAGACCAAATCATTCACCGCGATGCAGCCTTTTGGCTTCAGGAATTTTTTCCAGGTTTTAAGCGCTTTCTCAAATCCCATAACGTATGCCGACGCTTCTGCCCAGATGAGATCAAAGGTGCCAGTCTGGAATGGCAAATCCGTCATACTTGCGCATTCGGTTCTCACTCGGTCTTGAAGGCCGTGCTCAACAAGGCGTTGCTTTAACGCCTCCAGTGCGCTTGCTTCATTGTCAACGGCCACGACCTGAGCCTGAGTCCTTTCGGCAAGTATGAGGGTAGCAACGCCCTTGCCACAGCCGATATCAATCACTTGGGTCGGCACCATAGGTACTCGCGACAGCGCTTTGACGGTATCTTCTTCAGAACCTGGTCCCCACCGGTCAAGGCCCTGGAAAACGGCCATAAAGTCGGCCATGTACTGATCATGTTGATTCATGTCTTTAGATAACCATTTCAAATGCAGGGCTTGCCGCTCATTGAAGCCTTGCTGTTTAATCCAGTCCAAGTAGGCGTCGGGGGCGACCCGATCAGTTACCTGGTGCCAGGAACGCAACGAGCCTTTACCGAGCAGCGCAGAAAGCAAGCTACTGGCTTTCTGCTTTGCTTCGATCTCAGCATCCAACTGCAACACTCGGCGTTGCAGCGTGTTCCGATCGAGCTTGCCATCAAGGCACTCCTTGCACTCTTGGAGACTCAGTCCTCCAGCTTGTAGCTGTTGCAATAGTCGAAGCCGTTGTAAATCCTGTTCCCCATAGAATCGATATCCGTTCGACATGCGCTTGCTAGTGACTAGTCCTTTTTTCTCGTAATACAACAAAGTTGATCTTGATAGACCGAGCTGTGCAGCCAGCTCTGAGATTCGATACATGGCACCCCCAGCTTTGCTGCGAAAGATAGAAGGTAAACTATGAAGTTATAGACGGGTCAACAGTGAGCGCAGTTTTGATTCAACGGACAGTGTCTCGACAGCCAGTCCAATGTCGGCTTTTGTTTAGAAACCGGAGAGGGCTGCGCTGGTCGCAAAGCGAACATTCGGATTTGGGGATAACTCCCGGCTCACTCGCTACCTCCACGCCTATTCCAGACAGATTCGCGCCGTGCATTTCGTCGTTGACGTATGGCTACACAATAAAAATATGGCGAAAGCACCTCATTTTTCGTAACACTTCCACGAATACGGTAATAATTTAATCCGCGTCGTTACCACCGAAACAAAAATGTCACACCGCTGACATATTTCAGGACGACTCTATTACTGTATGGAATTTAGTCAGCCTCGCATCGAAAACATTCCGCGCATGAAGCTTCATGCAGCAGGGGAGGCCAGAAATGGACGAAATAACTCCGAGAGCCCTCACTGCATCAGAGATTGAGTACATGGGTGAGCTACTGGAAGATCTCACCAATCTTCGAGATCGCCTTTGCTCTATGGCTGCCCAACCCCCATTTAGCCTCAACGAACTCGACTCTGGCTATCGTATAAGCGCCGAAAACCTTCTGCACTACCTCGCGTTGCGCCGACAGGATATCCGACTGCTCCAGCAGCGCCTTGTTACGCTTGGATTTTCCTCATTGGGTCGTTCGGAATCCTGCGTACTGCCGACACTAGACATCATCATCCGCACACTTTCCTTACTACTCGGACAGCCACTAAAAGCAGATTGCGGCGAAACCTCCACGATCACGATTCAGGATGGCCCCCTGTTACTGCTGCAGCATTCGAAAGAACTACTTGGGGCCACGCCCGAAGCTAGAAATGTACGGATCATGGTCACCATGCCAACGGAATCGGCACAAGATCCCTCAATCATTCGCGATTTGCTGAAAGTCGGGATGAATTGCATGCGCATAAATTGCGCCCATGATGACCCAGAAACCTGGCTGAAGATGATCAATAATCTGCAAACTGCAAAAGAGGAGTTCGGACAGAGTTGTCAGGTTTTTATGGATTTGGGTGGGCCGAAGATACGCACGGGTGAGATCGAACCCGGACCGCACGTTGTGCATGTACACCCCAAACGTAATGAATACGGAATCACCGTTTTCCCTGCGCGCATACTGCTGGTGCCGGAGGGAAGTTCAGCACCGGAAATTAGCAATAACCAGACTGTTTTCGGTGTTCCCAAGAGTTTTCTACAAAAGCTCAAGAGATTTGATGAGATCCGGCTCCTTGATGCACGCCACAAGTCCCGGAAATGGACCGTTGTTGAAGTTAGCGACTTTGGATGCCGGGTTGAGAGCATCAAAACCTGTTACGTAGTGCCCGGAACGCCCCTTCAGCTGAAAGAAAAACAACGCCCGAAAATCACAGCCAAGATTACCAGTGTCCCCAAGCAACCCGGGTTTATAGTCCTCCGCCAAGGCGATTGTCTTGTAGTTACGGCCGACTCGAATGCCGGACATTCCAAGCATTTAGACACCCAGGGAAATCTTGTTACTCCCGCTACGATAAGCTGCACGATGCCCGAGGTCGTTTCTCAAGTTCATCCGGGCGAGAGCGTCTGGTTTGACGACGGGAAAATTGGTGGTGTCATTGAAAAAGTAGAGACAGACCGATTCTGGGTAAAAATCCAACACGCTCGCCCAGAAGGCAGCAAACTCAGAGCCGGTAAAGGCATGAACCTTCCGGATAGCCAGCTTAACGTCAGCTCTCTGACGCCGACCGACATCAGCCACCTGACATTCATCGCTAAGCATGCAGATGCCGTCCAGATGTCATTTGTAAACTCCGCACATGACGTCACATTGCTTGACGAAGCACTGTCCCGGGTAAAGGGGGATCACTTAGGCATCGTCCTCAAGATCGAAACCCGAAGAGGATTTGAGAATTTGCCCTCTATGCTGCTGACCGCTATGCGCCGACCCAAGGTGGGCGTCATGATTGCAAGGGGCGATCTTGCTGTTGAGTGTGGATATGAGCGACTGGCAGAAGTCCAGGAAGAGATATTGTCAGTGTGTGAAGCCGCCCATGTACCCGTTATCTGGGCAACTCAAGTACTAGAAAACCTGGCTCAGAAAGGCATGCCCTCTCGCGCAGAGATTTCAGATGCAGTCATGGCGCACCGTGCAGAGTGTGTCATGCTGAACAAAGGGCCGCACGTTATCGAAGCGCTTGGTGTGCTCGACAGCATTCTCAAGCGCATGGAACAGCATCAAACCAAAAAACGGGCACTACTCAGGGCACTGAGATTGGCCCAGAACGGACGGTAACAAGTGGATACCGATGAAGGATTGCTAGCCAGCTATCTAAAACGGAAGTTGTCTGCCCATGAAGCGGTCGAGACCATTTCAGGCTGCAGAAACCTGATTCTCGGAATGAGCGCCGCGCAACCGCCGGCATTGATGGCAGCCACTGCAGATGCCCTCAGAGATCGATTGATTGGTCCGTTAAACGTCTATTATCTGCATGGTACGGAACATCTTCAGCAAACTCTTTTAGCTCCAGATCTCATTGATCTCGTAACACCCCGTCCACTCTTTCTAAGCCATTCAGACAGGGCTGCCATTGCACAATCTCACTCTACAAACTGGATTGAATTCGTACCCGCAATGCTTCACCAGGCCGGCCGCCTGCTGACAGAGCACATAGATCCGGAATGTTTTTTTGTGACCGTATCGCCGATGGATCGCCATGGATATTTCAGCCTCGGCACCAACGCTGATTACGGTGCGTCGGTGATCCGAAAAGCAAGGAAAGTCATTGTCGAGGTCAACCGGTATATGCCTCGAACCTTTGGTGAATGTTCCGTCCATATTTCAGAAATAGACCACATCATTGAGCACGATCAACCGCTGGTAGAGGCAATCCCCAAGGCGCCCACAGAGGTCGATAGAAAGATTGCGCAGCAGATCATCGAACGGATTAACGATGGGGACACCTTACAGATCGGAGTGGGCGGAGTACCAAATGCCGTGCTCTCGGGGTTGAAGCAGCACAAAGATCTGGGGCTACACAGCGAACTGTTCTCCCCGGCAATGGTTCCCCTGATTCAGGCCGGGATCTTGAATGGTCGACGCAAGACATGGATGCAACACAAGCACATTTTCACCTTCGCTCTCGGAGACCGTGCGCTCTACGAGTTCCTTGACGATAACCCTGCTATCGTTGGATACCCTGCGTCCTGGGTAAACAATCCAGACATCATTCGGCTTAACGACAACATGGTGTCTGTAAATTCAGCACTCGAAATAGATCTGACTGGCCAGATCAATTCTGAACAAATTGGCGATCGCCCCTTTTCAGGCACCGGTGGCCAACTCGATTTTGTTCGTGGTGCTTACGCTGCAAGAAACGGCCGCTCTTTCATTGCATTAAGGTCAACCGCTCAATCGGGCTCTGTCAGCCGTATCGTCCCGCGTCTACTCAGCGGTGCCGTCACAGACCCCCGGAATGATGTGCAATTCGTAGTGACGGAATATGGCTGTGTTAACCTCAAAGGCCTTTCTATTCCTCAAAGAGCCAAGGCTCTCATACAACTTGCATGCCCCGAATTTCGCGAGCAACTTGAGCGAGAGGCAACATCACTTGGATGGATATAGGCACTATAGATCGGACCACTGAAATCAGAGCGCTGGATAATACCAAGCTAGTTGTTTAGAACGGCCTCAATCGCCCGGTAATCATCATATGTCACGAGGTTTATTCCCACCGCTCGCTGAGTATTCAGGTATTCCGAGAGCATTGGCGAAGGCGTTGTCAGTAGATTAATGACCCGGCTCCGAACGTCCTCGCAAATTCCACTGCGGAATACAAAAGGGTCATAGTGTAACGGTACCGAACGCCAGAGAACCGTTAGGGTGTCCTCCGCAATCATGCCGCGCCTGAGCGCTTCATCTGCTCTTGAGCTGGAGACAAAGGCAGCCTCCGCCTTGTTGTCCAGCAACGCCATCAATGCCTTGTCATGGCTACCCGCGTATATGTTGGCTCCAAAGAAATCGGAGAATGGCTCGCCGATCGTGGTTGCAAACTCGTTTTTGGGAATGAGAGCCCCTGATGTACTGGAAGGATCTGTCAGCAGTATCCTGGTATTTCTCAGGTCCTCAATGCTGTTTATCCCCGCTGCCGTTGGAACTACCAGTAACGAATAATAGAAACTCCCCTCGGGTGTAAAGAGCCCGGCCTCGGTGGTTAGAGAAGCGAAGGCATCCAGCCCCGGGTCTGTTCGATGGGCGATAACATAGGATGCCGGCCCCATAACGGCCAGGTCGACACCGCCCGAGAGTACACCGTCCATCACGCTCTCGTAAGAGGTGGCTCTAACCAGTTCTACCGGCATCCCAAGCCCCTGCTCTAGCAGCGTAATCAACGGCTGATATTCAGAGGCCTGCTGGTCGATATCTTTTTTTGGGATCATCGTGAAGGTCAATCTGTTCATGTTGCAGTTTTTGACCTCTCGGACGGCTCCCGAACTATAAAACGATGCAAAGGCGAGCGATGCGAACGCGAGAATTAACGTCAGCAACCTCATGCTCTGACTTCCTCTTCTGCGAAGGTTCTCAGGAACTCAGGAATCTTCTCCGCTGGCATGGGGCGCCCCAGGTGATAGCCCTGTGCAATGTCACAGCCGGCGACTTTCAGGTGAACCAGCTGCTCACGGGTTTCCACGCCCTCGGCCACCACTTTGAGCGCCATGCGCTTGGCCAGAATAATGGTAGAGGACACGATCGGACTGTCATCATGGCTGTTTGAGATGCGGTTAATCAGGCTTCGGTCAATCTTGAGCTTGTCTACCGGTACCGCCTCCAGGTGGGCAAACCCCGCGTAACCGGTGCCGAAATCGTCAAGACTGAGGCGGATACCTGCCGCCTTGAGGCAATGCAGGCTCTCAACTGCCCGGCCTTCCAGCATAGCAGTTTCCGTGATTTCCAGTTCCAGCAAGTCGGTGGTCAAACCGTAGTCCGCCAACGTCGCCAGAACGTCTTTGCAGAAACCCGGCTGAGCAAGCTGTATCGGAGAAACATTGACTGCGACTGGCTTCGAAATCCCATGTTTCTGTTGCCAGTCGGATATCTGGGCACAGGCCAGTCGAACCACTTCCATGCCCAGGGCCACGACAAAGCCGGTTTTCTCGGCCACCGGAATAAATCGGTCTGGATACAGCAGGCCGAAGCCCGGATGTTGCCATCGAACCAGAGCCTCATACCCAATAATTTCCATAGCCTCCAGGCAAACCTGGGGTTGGTAATGCAGAACAAACTCCCGGTTTTTGAGGGCCTCTACAAAGGCTTGTTCCAGGTGAAATTCTTCCACATCACTCACATTCAGTGACTGGTCGAAAAACCGGTACTGGCCACGGCCAGCTTTCTTGGCCGAATACATCGCGGCATCAGCACATTTGGTCAGTTCATCAATACTCTGGCCGTCCCGAGGGCTGATGGCGATACCAATGCTAGGACTGGTATTCAGCTCTGTTCCTTCCAACATGTAGGGGGCGGACAAATGCGCGGTTAAAGCTGCGGCCCACTGCTCGATGTCGGCCTCACTGCGATCACCCACCAACAGCACCACAAATTCATCACCGCCGAAACGAGCGGCAATATCACCTTTACCCAGCATGCGTTGAATGCGACCGGCTACGGCCTGCAGTAGCAGGTCACCGATGTGGTGGCCAAGAGAATCATTAATGGATTTAAAGCGATCCAGATCGATAAACAGCATGGTTGACAGCTTCCGCTGTCGACGCTGTTCCAGTACCAGCGAATCTGCCACATCGAGAAACTGGCGACGGTTGAACAGACCACTGAGATGATCAATCGAAGCGGCACGGCTACTGCGGGCATGTTCGGTTTCAAGGCGCTCAATCAGTTGCTGGTTGTTCCGCTCCGACAACCGCAATGCCTCCAACACTCTTTGCTGTCCGGTCAGGCTCCGGATCAGCCAGAACACGATACCGAAAACCAGTAAGGTCATTACGCTGTTGGCAATCAGTTGCTTATTCTGGCCAGGCGTAAGCGGTGCAAAGATCTCGTAGTAAGGCTGGGCCACACTGACTGTAAAACCATTCGCTGGACGGGTCACGAAAACATATTGGTATTGCTCGCCCGCCAACTCCATCGTGGCTTCGCCGGTCACAACACGGCCTTCAGCCGCAATCTGCACTTTTGGCACCTGAGGCCCTCCAACCACAATGCCGCTTTCATTGGCCCGCATCCACTCATCCCCCCTGGAATCCAGAATCTGAATAAAGCCCGAGCCCAGCTCAACATTCTGTAGAAGCCCAGCCAGGTAGGCGATGTCCAGCTCAATCAAGATCAATCTTGAGGAGCGAGACAAATCTGCCAGTCTGAGTGGAACCAGGAATGGCAATCGCCAGGCAGGCTCTGCGGGTACGTATGCCGGATCCGCAACTCGTTCGGGAAGCACTGGCACAAATCCAGTTCCTGCAAAGTGGTCCTCAGTTCCAGACAACCAACTACCGAGCTTTGAGCGTGCCGAACCCAAATGACTGGTGTAAATCAGATCTCCAGACAAATTGTAAACACTGAGCCGGTTGAAAACGGGGTCTTCTGCCAGAAGCGTCAAGAGCCTGGTTTCTGCTTCTTGATGTGCGATGACATCGTCACTCACCAGGCTACCCATGGCTTTGGCTCGATCAGTCATCTGCTTGAGGCTCTCCGACACAATCAACGCCAGATTGCGGTTCTCGAAGAGTCTTGCATTGAGGGTTTCCGCCCTCGTTGCAGATGCCTGCCAAAGGAATAACACCCATAGGAACAAAACGATAACAACCCCGAGTGCCAGCATGGTTAGCTGAACGCTATTCAAGGGAGTATCAGACTTCGCTGTCATCAAGCTAGAACCTGGAGAAAAGGGATAGGTAAAAGTCAGCCTCTCCAGTGGCCGGATAAATCCTGTGAATCGGGTGAGGCATTTCGCCAGCAAAACCCAGATCCTTCGAAGCCTAGACGTCAATTATGGCAGTTACATGACAGGCCGAAATTGTTAACGGGCTCACACTTTTGAAACAGGAACTTCATTTCTCAATGTTAACCCGAACATTTCATAAACACCCCAAGCAGCAGCCACGAAATTTTCTCGGTTAGCCCATTACGCCCAGATATGAGAATTATTAGTAGTATGCGCGCCAATGTCGCTCTGATGTCATCCAGTCACCGGCCTTAAGTGTT
>NZ_JBSXNZ010000061.1:0-30753 GCF_056857895.1 Marinobacter sp. B-21 | reverse complement strand
CAACAGCGGCAAGCACTTCCCAGTGACCTTCCGCCACTTTCACAAACTCCACTCGATCTCCAGGGCCAACCTTCATGTCGGTGCGGACGTTAGCCGGGATCGTAATTTGTCCTTTACTGGTAATCGTTGCTGTAGTCATTTCACCTTTCCTCTTACCAAAATCCTTACTATAGGTAAGGTATCAATTAGGCAAAAAAATAGCCAGCGCTGACTCATGTTTTCCTGTCGGGTTTAAGCGCCTCGGTTTCGGCCATAACGAGGTGTTCATGGCCGGCAAGTGGGAGATCTGGAAAGATATCTTTCTATTGGAAAAAGGCACCAACACTGTATGGCTGCACAGAATTGGTACCTTTGTAGCCCGGCCCTCTTGCCTGAATCCACTTTAAGTGAACGGCTTGCGCCTCGGCGGGTTTTTTGTGGCTGTTATCCGGTCTCTTCCGGGATCAGGGGAGGCGGAAAGCCGCCCAGTTCCTTCCAGCGATTGACGATACCGCAGAACAGGTCTGCCGTTTTTTCGGCATCGTAGGCGGCTGAGTGGGCTTCCTTGTTACTGAACGGAATGCCGGCCAGCTTGCAGGCCTGGGCCAGGACGGTATGGCCGTAGGCGAGGCCCGCGAGGGTGGCGGTGTCGAAGGTCGAAAAGGGATGGAACGGATTGCGCCGGATATCGGAACGCAGTGCGGCTGCGAAGATGAAGTTGTGGTCAAAGGTCGCGTTGTGGCCAACCAGAACCGCCCGTTTGCAGTCGTGGTTTTTGACGGCCTTACGGATCGGATTGAAGATTTCGCTCAGGCCTTCCCGCTCGGGCACCGCCTCCCGTTCCGGATTCCAGGGGTCAATGCCGGTAAAGTCCAGGGCGGACTGCTCCAGATTGGCGCCTTCAAAGGGATCAATCTGCTGCACGTGGGTTTCGGTACGGCGCAACCAGCCGTCGTCGTCCATGGTCAGGATAACGGCTGCCACTTCCAGCAACGCGTCTCGCTCGGGGTTGAAACCGGCGGTTTCCACATCGACAACAACGGGCAAAAAGCCGCGGAAACGGCGGGACATAGGGTGCGGTGGTTTGTTTTCGTCAGTCACTCAAGCTCCGGTCTTGGCCGTGTGTGAGAAGGAATCAGCTATGTTTCGCCAGCCGCCAGTGAACAGTTTCACCGGCTTTCAGCGGCACAATGGTGCCCTCAACCAGGGGCAGCTCCCTGGGCATGGTCCAGGGCTCACGAACCAGGGTGATGGTGTCGGTGTTGCGCGGCAGGCCATAGAAATCGGCGCCGTTGAAGCTCGCGAAGGCCTCGAGTTTGTCGAGAATGCCCAATTCTTCGAAGATGTCGGCATACAGGCCGATGGCGCCGTAGGCGGAGTAACACCCGGCACAGCCGCAGGCCGCTTCCTTGCGATCTTTGGCGTGGGGCGCGGAATCGGTTCCCAGGAAGAAGCGTTGGTCACCGCTGGCAACGGCGTCCCGCAGGGCCTGCTGATGGCGGTTGCGCTTGAGGATTGGCAGGCAGTAAAGATGTGGGCGAATGCCACCTACAAGCATGTGGTTGCGGTTGTACATCAGATGCTGGGGCGTCAGGGTGGCGCCCAGGTTATCACCGCTATGCTGTCTCACAAAGTCCGCCGAATCGGCCGTGGTGATGTGCTCCAGTACTATCCGGAGGTTCGGGAATGCTTCCAGAGTCGGGGCCAGCACCCGCTCCAGAAAGACCTTCTCCCGGTCGAAAATGTCGATATCGGCATCGGTCACCTCGCCATGCACCAGAAGCAGCATGCCGCAGTCGGCCATGGCTTCCAGTACCGGGTAGATGTTCCGGATGTCCTTCACGCCGGAGGCGGAATTGGTGGTGGCGCCGGCCGGGTAGAGCTTTGCGGCCACGATGCCAGCGGCTGTGGCCTCCCGGATGGTTTCCGGGGTAGTGCTTTCGGTCAGGTACAGGGTCATCAGTGGTTCAAAGCCGGTGCCGCTGGCGGCTGCAAGGATCCGGTCCCGGTAGGCGGTGGCATCCGCTGCGGTTGTTACCGGTGGTGCCAGGTTGGGCATGATGATGGCCCGTCCGAAACAGGCCGCAGTGGCAGGCACGACGTCCCTCAGGATATCGCCGTCCCGGACGTGGAGGTGCCAGTCGTCGGGGCGGGTAAGAGTAAGCTGGTCTGTCATGGCAGTTGTCCGCAATACCTTTGGCGAGGCCGGGCCGGAAAAATTGGCAAGGCCGGGGCTGAAAAATTGGCAAGGCCGGGGCTGAAATTAAAGGACCTTGAAAAAATTTGCCGGATTATACCAGAAGGGGCCGGCGATTGTTTTCGCCTGGGGGCTAAAGAAACACGGACGAAGGCCGTTAAACACTCAAAGCTTTTTAACTCCCTGATACCGATGGCAACCGATATGGGATTCCGCCCCCGCAACAATCCGATGACTGTGCTGGCCGCCTGCCTTTTCAGTGTGTTTTTGCCCGCAAGTGGGCAGGCTGCGAGCTATGGTGCTGGTATTGAAAATAGCCAGTGGTACCTGGCCGAGTCGGTTTTCGAATGTCGCCTGGTGCACGAAGTGCCCGGTTATGGGCGAGCGGTTTTCTATCATCGCGCCGGCGAAAGCCTGTCGTTCTTTCTGGAATCTGAATCGCCGCTGATGCGCCCGGGGCGGGGTAGCCTGGTAGCAGAAGCGCCATCCTGGCGCCCGGGTGTGGCGCCGCGGCCCTTGGGAACGGTCAATGTCTCGGATGATCGCCGCCAGGTCACTCTGGATACCCGCCTGGCCTTTGTTCTGGCTCGCGGCCTGCTTGATGGCATGCGCCCCGTCGTTACCCGGGAGTCCTGGTTTGACGGCCGGCCGGTGCGGGTATATGTGTCCAACATCAATTTTTCCGGCGAGTATCAGCAATACCAGCGCTGTACTTCCAACCTGCTGCCGGTGAATTTTGACCAGATCCGCCGCTCACGCATTCCGTTTGCCAGCGGCAGCAGCCAGTTGTCGGATCGGGACAGGAAGTTGCTGGAAAATATTGTGACCTATGTGATTGCGGACTCGACAGTGGAACGGATTTTCGTGGATGGCCACAGTGACAGTATTGGCAGCCGGATCAACAACCGGGCCCTCTCGGAAGATCGTGCCAATGTGGTGGCGGATTACCTCAAGGCCCGGGGGCTTGATGAAAACATGATTACCGTCAGGGCCCATGGCGATCAGTACCCGGTATCAAACCGCCCGGCGGACAATCGCCGAACCAACATTCGCCTGCAGCGGGCCGGTGACCAGCCGGAACTGCAACAGGCCAACGGCTACGGCGGGGATCTCCGGGGATAACCGGGATCAGTAAACCGAATTCAGCACTTCCAGATGGGCGTTCACACTCTCCGCCAGAGCACGCAGGTGGTACCCGCCTTCCAGCGTTGAAATGATCCGGTCGTTGCTATGTTCATGGGCAACGCCCACAATCATTTCTGTCAGCCAGCGGTAGTCTTCAGCATCCAGGTTCAGCTCCGCCATCGGGTCCAGTCGGTGGGCGTCAAAGCCCGCTGAAATAACGATCAACTGGGGTTTGAAGTCGTTCAGCCGCTTCAGCCAGCCCGCCTCCACCCGCTTCCGGTACTCCTCTGAGGAACAGTTCGCCTCAATCGGAATGTTCACAATATTTTCCGCTTGCCGGTGCACGTGGGAGTGCGGGTAGAAGGGGTGCTGGAAGCTGGAGCACATCAGGATCCGTTCATCACCACTGACAATATCCACCGTGCCGTTGCCCTGGTGCACATCAAAATCGATGATCGCGACCCGTTCGAGATGATGGAAGGTCAGCGCGCGCATGGCGGCCAGGGCGACGTTGTTGTAAAAACAGAAGCCCATGGATTTGGCGCGCTCGGCATGGTGGCCTGGCGGGCGGGCACAGACAAAGGCATTGGTTACCTGGCTGCTCATGACCATATCCACCGCCTGGATATTGGCGCCGGCGGCCAGGCGGGCGGCGCGAAGGGTATCCGGCATCATGGCGGTATCCGGGTCGGTAAACACCCGGCCCCGGGTCGGTTGCATCAGGTCGAGCTGGTGCAGGTATTTTTCCGGGTGCACCGTCAGAAGCTGATCACGGGTAATTTCCTCCGGCCGGACCCAGTCGAGCTTCTGGTCCAGCCCGGTATCCGCCAGATAACTGATGATGGCCGCAAGTCGCTCCGGGCTCTCCGGGTGCTCCGGGCCCATGTTGTGTCTCATGAAGTCATCGTGGGAAAAGAATGCCGTGGTCATACGTCTCGGGCTGCCTTCAATATGCTTATATTTTCTCCAAGCTTATCAGGGAAAACCACAGGGTGCCGTGTTTCTTTGGTCTTATAGAGACGATAGCCATTTCACATCTGCGGTTCACGGCATAAGATAAGGGTCGCATCCATAAGTAACCTGTTTTATTGCATTTATTACCTCAACGGCCTTCCGGCCGGACAGAAGGAGAGTCAGCTTGAGCACCCGGTATCTGGAGAGCCTTTTCAACCCTGAATCCATCGTGGTGACCGGTGCGTCGGAGCGCGCGGATAACCTTGGCGGCATGGTATTGAGGAACCTGATGGGGGGCGGTTATCCCGGACGGTTGCTGGTGGTTAACCAGAACGATTACGACAACGTGCACGGGGTACCCTGCGTCAGGAAGGTCTCGAAAATGGAGTTTTCCCCGGACCTGGCGATCATTTGTACGCCGCCGGATACCGTTGCCAAGACCATCAAGCGGCTCGGCGAGGCCGGGGTACGTACCGCCATTGTAATGACCGGTGGCATGTCCCGCACCCACAGTAAAACCGGGCAGCCCCTGATGTATGCGGTACGGGAGGCCGCCCGGGAAACCGGTATTCGGGTTCTTGGCCCCAACACCATTGGCCTGATGGTGCCGGCCCGAAGCCTGAACGCCACCTATGCCCACATGGGCGCGATTCCCGGTCGGGTGGCTTTCGTTGGCCAGTCGGGCACCATTGCCAGCTCGGTGATTGACTGGGCTTTCGCCCGGGGTGTCGGGTTTTCCTATTTTCTGACCCTTGGCGATGGCATGGACATCGATCATGACGATCTGATTGATTACCTGGCCCAGGACACCCAGACCCGGGCCATTCTTCTACACATTGAGAACATTCCTAACGCCCGTCGTTTCATGTCGGCGGTCCGGGTGGCTTCCCGCACCAAGCCAGTGATTGCGGTGAAATCCGGCCGGGTGCCGGAATCCGAGTGGTTTCCCCATGAATTACCGGCCGGGCTCAAACGCAGTGACCCGATCTATGATGCCATGCTGCAGCGTGCCGGTGTGCTGCGGGTTGACGGTCTGGGGCAGATGTTCGATGCCCTGGAAACACTGACGCGAATGCGACCGCTCCGGCGGGAAACGCTGGCGATCATGGCCAATGGAGTAGGGCCGGGGGTGCTGGCGGTGGACCGGCTGGCGGACCTGGGCGGTGAGCTGGCGGAGTTGTCGGAATCCAGCATCGAGGCGTTGGCCCAGCTGCTGCCCCCATACTGGACCCGCAAAAACCCCATTGACCTTAACTACGATGCGTCTCCTGAGCTTTACGCCAAGGCCATTAAGATCCTGGCCAAGGATCCGGAAGTGGCGAATGTGCTGGTGATGTACGCACCCAGCCTGACCGAAGACAGTCTCCAGATTGCTGACGCGGTGGTGCAGGCTTCCAAGGGCACCCGCCTGAATGTGTTCACCTGCTGGTTGGGCCAAAGTACGGTCATGGATGCCCGGGAGGAGTTCTATCGGGCCGGGTTGCCGTCGTTCTTCAATCCGGAGAAGGCGGTGATGGCGTTCATGCAGCATGTTCGCCATCAGCGGGTTCAGCGGCTGCTGACGGAAACCCCGGAATCCTTTACCGATCATTTTGCCGACCGCACTCACACTCGTAAGGTGGTCATGAGGGCATTGCGTTCGGGGCGCTACCACTTGTCCAACCGCGAAGCCCGTGATCTTGTTCGGGACTATGGGGTCAGCACCATTGACACGATTTACTGCGATGACATGGAAGAGGTGCTGGAGGCCTTTGCGGTTGAACGCAGGCCGATCGATATCACCATCATTCATGAGCAGGCCTGCCACCCATTCCTGAATCTCAGTCCGACACAACGGCGCTACAAGGGCACCGTGCAGAAGCTGAACAGTGAAGCAGCCATCATGGATTCCTGCCGCTACCTGATGGAGGAATATCAGAGTCACTTCCCGGACAGTGGCTTTCTTGGGTTTGCGGTGCAGCGTTCCTACCAGCATGTGGGTGGTATCGAGTTCAGCGTTGGCATCACCCGGGACGCGCTGTTTGGCCCACTCGTGGTCTGCGGTGCCGCCGGTGCCCAGATCAACGTGATGACCGACCGCCAGATCGCTTTGCCGCCTCTGAACATGGTGCTGGCAAGGGAGCTTCTGCGCCGCACCTATATGTACAAGCTGCTCAAGGAACACAGCCTGAAGCCGGAGGAGGATATCCGGGCGGTTTCTGAAACCCTGGTGACACTGTCCCAGATTGTGATCGACATTCCGGAGATTCAGGGCCTGGAGATCGCGCCCTTGCTGTTTAACGAACAGGGGGCTGTAGCCGTGAATATCGCCATCAACCTGGCGGACAAGCCCGGCCGGCCGATTATCCAGCCTTACCCCAGAGAGCTCGAAGAGTGGATTGTGCTACCGAAATCCGGCCGGCGGGTGATTATCCGGCCGGTACTGGCCGAGGATGAACCTGCCCACCGGGCCTTCCATGAGTTGCAGTCGCCCGAATCCATCCGCTACCGGTTCTTCCAGTACCGCAAGCACTTCTCCCGGGAAGACGTGGCCCAGATGGTGCAGATTGATTACGACCGGGAAATGGTGTTCATCGCCAACGCGCCAAAGGAAGACGGCGAGGGTGAGGAAACCCTTGGAACCGTGCGAACGTGGACCGACGCCGACAACCTACAATGCGAGTTTGCGGTGATGGTGCACGACAAAATGAAGGGTGAAGGCCTGGGCGTTGCACTGATGCAGAAAATGATCGACTACTGCCGTGCCCGGGGCACCATGGAAATGGTCGGAAACGTGCTGCCGGACAACCGCCCGATGTTGCAACTGGCGGAGCATCTGGGTTTCGAGATCAAGTTCAACACGGAAGAGGAAGTGATGGATCTGCGGCTGGTTCTGAATGAACCGGAAAAGGACTGGCAGCGGGAGCGGTTGGGGAAAATGGGGTCAGATGAAAATGGGGTCAGATGAAAAGTTCATCTGACCCCATTTTCATCTGACCCCGAGTTCACGAGTTCAGGCGACAATCGCCGAGCGGTCTTCGCCGCCCAGGGCTTCCAGCAGTCCCGGAATCAGCCTGGACAGCTCCAGGGTCATCAGGGTGAAGGCTGCGTCGAACTTGGCCGCCGCGTCGTCCGCATCGACGTCGTCGAGCTGGTCCTGGAGGGTTTCGCCGAATTTCAGGCGGCGGATGCCCAGTTCCTCATCCAGCACGAACGAGACGTTGTCATCCCAGGTGAGAGACAGTTTGGTAACCTGCATGCCGGCGTCCAGATGATTGCGGATTTCGTCCGCTTTCAGGTCCAGGCCTTTGCAGCGCACCACGCCGCCGTCCTCGGACGGATCTTTCAGTTCGCATTCACTGCCCAGAACCACTGTGCCGGGTAAATCAATGGATTCGTTCAGCCAGCCGGTAAAGGTGAAGGCGGGTGCCTGCTCCACGGCCGGTGGGCGCACCGGTAGCGAACCCAGGCTCTTGCGCAGGGTTGAGGCCAGATCTTCGGCCTGTTTCGCAGAGCCGGCGTCAACGACCAGCACACCGTCCTGTGGTGCGAGATAGGCAAAACAGCGGCGATTCCTGGAGAAGGCCTGCGGTAGCATCTCCAGCATCACCTGTTCCTTGATCTCGTCCTTTTCCTTGCGGCGAACTTTGCGGCCCTGCTCGAATTCAATGGCTTCTGCTTTTTCTTCAACCGCTTCCTTGACCACCGGGCCGGGAAGAATCTTCTCTTCCTTGCGCAGGGCAATCAGATGGTAGCCGTTGGCGCTGTGAACCAGCAGCTCACCATGCTTGCCCAGCGGCGGCACCCAACCCTGGCGGCTGGTTTCCTGGGGACCGCAGGGCTTGAAGGCGTCCTCCCGGAGCTTTTCTTCCAGCTCTTCGGCGGAGATATCAAACGGTTTGGTAAAACGGAATACGCGAGCGTTGCGAAACCACATCAGGGCTGGTCCTTGTCTTTCATATTTGCATGATCTCTACGAGTACGGTTTTAACGATAAAGCCCACAACACCGGCGCCCAGTACGGTAAACAGGGCAATGGTGCCGAATTTTCCGGCCTGTGATTTCTTGGCCAGATCCCAGACGATGAAACCCATCCAGACAATCAGGCCGGTCAGAAACACCAGCATGGCGATCTGGGAAAACACTGCTTCGTTCATTGTTTACTCCGATATCAACGTGGATCAGGAAGCCTCAGGTTGACTCCCTATTGTTCATCCCGCAGGAAAACCCAGTTGTTCTTATCGGATTGGTCTTCGCTGAAGTAGTAGCCTTCGAGGTTGAACCCCTTGAGGTCGTCGGCTTGTTTAATGCGGTTCTGAATGGCAAACCGACACATCTGGCCGCGGGCTTTCTTGGCGTAGAAGCTGATCATCTTGTACTGACCATTCTTCCAGTCCTTGAATTGGGGGGTAACCAGCCGGCCTTCAAGGTCTTTCTTCTTTACGCTTTTGAAATACTCGTTGGAGGCAAGGTTCACCAGTACGCCGTCATCGTCTGCCAGCAGGCGGTTGATCTCGTCTGTGATCTTGCTGCCCCAGAACGCATAGAGATCCTTGCCACGGCGGTTCTCGAACCGGGTACCCATTTCCAGGCGATAGGGCTGCATCAGGTCCAGAGGTTTCAGTACCCCGTACAGGCCTGAGAGCATGCGCAGGTGTTGCTGGGCGAACTCGAAATCCTGCTCACTGAAGCTTTCGGCGTCCAGGCCGGTGTACACGTCGCCCTTGAAAGCCAGTACGGCCTGGCGGGCGTTCTCGGGCGTAAACGGCGTGTGCCAGTTCCGGAAGCGCCCGGCGTTCAGCTGGCCCAGCTTGTCGCTGATGCCCATCAGGTTGCTGATCTGGTGCGGTTCCAGTTCCTTGAGCTGATCGACCAGCTCACAGGCTTCATCGAGAAAGTCCGGCTGGCTGTAGGTGCTGGTCGCCAGCGGGCTTTCATAGTCCAGCGTCTTGGCAGGGGAAATAACCATCAGCATGTCAGGCAATCCTCATTGCAGGAATGTGAGTAATTCATCCCTGGTAAAAGGCCAGTCCAGTTCCTCGCCGGTGTCGTTACGTCGCAACACCGGTATCCGGGTGCCGTAGCGTTCCACCAGCTCTTCGGACTGGGCAATGTCCACCACGTCTACCGGTATGGGTTCCGGCATCGGCGTATTTACAAGCAGGGCTTCGGCCAGTTCGCACAAATGGCACTGAGACGTAGTGTAAAAAAGCAGTTCCATTATTTCGGTTGTGCGTCCAGTTTTTGGCCGTTGACACCCTGGCTGTCCCTGCCCATGAGATACAGGTAAATCGGCATAAGGTCTTCCGGCGCCGGATTCTGCTGTGGGTTCTCCGCCGGGTAGGCGTGGGCTCTCATATTGGTACGGGTGGCGCCCGGATTCAGACTGTTTACCCGCACATTGTGACGCTCGTCATCCAGCTCTTCGGACAGCAACTGGCTGAGGCCCTCTACCGCAAACTTGGAGACTGCGTAAGCGCCCCAGTAGGCCCTTGCTTTCCGGCCGACGCTGGAGGAGGTGAAGATCACCGAGGCATCGCCGGATTTGCGCAACAGGGGAATCATCGCCCGGCTCAGGAGAAAGGGGGCCGTGGTGTTCACGTGCATGACCTTGTTCCAGGTTTCCGGGTCGTACAACTCCACCGGGCATAGGTTACCCAGGATGGCGGCGTTGTGCAGCAAGCCGTCCAACTGGCCGAAATTATCTTCCAGGGTCATCGCAAGTTCTTCGTAATCCTTGACTGCCGCCCCCTCGAAGTTCATTGGCACAATGGCAGGTTTCGGGTGGCCCGCGGCCTCGATTTCGTCGTAAACCGTTTCCAGCTTGCTGACAGTGCGGCCCACAAGTACGACAGTCGCACCATGGGCGGCATAGGCTTTGGCGGCGGCCCTGCCAATGCCGCTTCCGGCACCGGTAACCATGACGATACGGTCTTTCAGAAGATCCGCGGGTGCTTGGTAATCATGCATAATCTGTCTCCGTGTCAAGCTTTTCCCGGCCTGGAAGCCGGATCGTCAAATTGGCTGGCTATTGTAACAGCTTTGCCAGATCGGTGACGGTGTCGGCGATCAGGTCGGCTTGCCACAGGTCAATGCTCTCCGGTTGCTCGATGTAACCGTAGCGCACCGCAATGGTTTTCATGCCGGCATTACGCCCGGCTTCGATATCACGTTCGTGGTCGCCCACATAAATTCCTGTGCCGGGCTCCGTGCCCATTTGGTGGCAGGCCAGGATCAGAGCTTCGGGGTGAGGTTTGCGTTGGGCAACGTGATCCGGGCAGACCAGCGCCGCACAGCGGTCTGCCAGATCCAGTGCCTGGATCAGCGGTACGGCGAACCGGGCCGGCTTGTTGGTGACAATGCCCCAGGGTATTCCCCGCGCCTCGAGGGCTTTCAGAAGCTCGTCCATGCCCTCAAACAGTGTGGTTTCAACCGCCACGCCTGTTTCGTAGAGATCCAGGAAGGCCGTGTGCTTTTCCAGATAATCCGGATCTTCCGGTTTCAGCCCGAGCCCGACCCGGATCATCGCCCGGGCGCCGTTGGAGACCGAGCGGCGAATGTGTTCCGGGGGCAGGGCAGGCAGTCCATGCTGTTCCCGCAACTGGTTCAGGCAGCGGATAAAATCCGGTGCCGTGTCAATCAGCGTTCCGTCCAGGTCAAACAGGACAGCAGAGGGCTCAGTCTTCACGGATATCCCTGGCATGCATCAGGTAGTTCACGTCCACATCCCGGCTCAGTTTGTAGATCCTGGTGACCGGGTTATAGGTCATGCCGGTAAGCTCACGGACATCCAGTCCGGCGTGACGCAGGTGATCGGACATCTCCGAGGGCCGGATGAATTTTTTCCACTCGTGGGTTCCCTTCGGCAGCAGCCTGAGCACGTATTCGGCACCGACAATGGCGAACAGGAACGACTTCGGATTGCGGTTGATGGTTGAGACGAACAGATGGCCGCCGGGCTTGAGCATGGCGGCACAGGCCCTGATCACCGATGCGGGGTCCGGCACGTGTTCCAGCATTTCCAGGCAGGTGACCACATCGTACTGGCCGGCATGCTCGCTGTCCTGGGCCAGTTCTTCCACGGTTATCTGGCGATAATCTACATCAACCCCGCTTTCCAGGCCGTGCAGCCGCGCCACGGAGAGTGGCGCCTCGCCCATGTCGATGCCGGTTACGTGGGCGCCGCGCCGGGCCATACCCTCGGACAGCAGGCCGCCGCCGCAGCCGACATCCAGTGCTCGCTTGCCAGCCAGGGAGACCCGCTCGTCAATGTAGTTCAGGCGCAGGGGATTGATGTCGTGCAGCGGCTTGAATTCGCTGGTGGGATCCCACCAGCGGCTGGCCAGGGCTTCAAACTTGGCGATTTCATTCCGGTCTACGTTCTGGTTTGTCATGGTTGGTTCTGCCTGGTGAATCAATAGAAAATCGGTTGGTCAGTGTGTTTGCGGATTCGCCCGGCCCAGTCATCGACCCGAAGCATGAGATCGGCGACATCAATTCGGGTAAGCCGGCCATCCTGTAGTTGCGGTACGCCGTTTATCCAGCTGTGGCTTACTGACCGGCCGTGGTTGCTGTACACGAGGTGGGAGGCGGGGTCATAAACCGGCTGCAGGAACGGGTCGCTCAGGTCAATGGCTATGATGTCGGCCAGCTTGCCCGAAACCAGGGAGCCCAGCTCGTGATCCCGGCCGAGGGCCCGGGCACCGTTGATGGTGGCTATTTCCAGGGCCCGGTGCGCCGACAGCGCGGCAGCGTCCCCGGCCACAACCTTGGCCACCATGGCAGCGGTGCGCATTTCACCGAACAGGTCCAGATCGTTGTTGCTGGCGGCACCGTCCGTACCGATGGCAACGTTTACTCCGCTATCGAGGAGTTTCTGGACCGGACACAGGCCACTGGCCAGCTTCAGGTTGGATTCCGGGCAATGGATAACCTGGGCCCCAGACTGCTGAAGCAGGCTGATATCGCTGTCATCGATCTGGGTCATGTGTACGCACTGGGTTTCCGGGCGCAACACGCCAAGCTCTGCCAACCGGGCTGTTGGGCGCTTGCCGAGTTTTTTACTGGCCTCGGCCACTTCGAAAGCCGTTTCATGCAGGTGTATCTGGATCCGTGCGCCGGTGTCTTCTGACAGCCGGACCGCTTCGGCCATGGGGCCGTCTGACACAGTATAGGGCGCATGGGGGCCAATGGCCGACATGATGTAGTCATCGGCCTTCCAGGTGTCGATAAACGCTCGCCCTTTACTCAGATACTCCTCCGGTCCTGAACCCCAGGGGGTGGGGGCATCCAGTAACGGAAAGCAGATCTGGGCGCGGATACCGGCGTCGTGGGCGACCTGGGCCGCAATCTCGGGGAAGAAGTACATGTCCGAGAAAGTGGTGGTGCCTGTGCGCAGCATTTCGGCCATGGCCAGCTGGGTGCCATCGGCAATGAACGGCTCGCTGATAAAGCGACCCTCGGCCGGCCAGATGTGATCGTTCAGCCAGGTCATCAGCGGAAGGTCATCCGCCATGCCCCTGAAGAGTGTCATCGCCGCGTGGCCGTGCATATTGATCAGGCCAGGCATGACCACATGATGCGGCAGATCAACCGTTTCGCGGGTTCTGAACTCCCGGTCTGCCTGCTGTTGGGGAATAATCCCGGCAATCCGGGTTCCCTGAATGATCACTGCCTGGTTCTCAAGCACCATGCCCGCCGGCTCAATCGGGATCAGCCAGCGTGCGTTGATGCGAATATCGGCTGCGGTGATGGTGTCGGCCGTCATTAACCCTGCCTTCCAGCGGTTGGCGCGGTGCCGCCGCGCTATGGAAATGTAGTCCGGAAGTATAACCGTTATACTGAAGCTTTTCAGCGCTGCAAACCGGAGCATTTTTATGGCACAAACCCCGAAACCGTCTTCTGAGCGTGGCATTGGCACCGTTGCCATAAGATGGCACGGCAGCAGTCTTGAACTGCTGGACCAGCGCCTGCTGCCCGGGGAGGCGCACTGGATTACCCTCGAAGGCGCAGTCGGTGTGGCGCAGAGCATTCGGGATATGGTGGTTCGCGGCGCCCCGGCCATTGGTATCAGTGCGGCTTACGGGATCGCTCTGGCGGCACGGCATGCAGGTGGCGGCGACTGGAAGGCGGAAATAAAGCAGTCTATCCGCGAGCTTGCAGCGTCCCGACCCACGGCGGTCAACCTGTTCTGGGCGTTGCAGCGAATGGAGCAGGTGTTTCACCAATGCCATTCCCTTGACGAGGCGGAAAAGCGGCTGGCCAAAGAGGCGGTGGCGATTCACGAGGAAGATCTCGCCGCCAATGTTGCCATGGCGGACCATGCCCTGGAATTCATGGCGCCGGACAAACCCATATCGGTGCTTACCCACTGCAATACCGGAGCTCTGGCCACAGGCGGCTACGGCACAGCGCTGGGTGTTATCCGCCGGCTGAACGAGGAAAAGCTGCTGAAGGAAGTCTTTGCCGATGAAACCCGGCCCTGGCTTCAGGGCAGTCGCCTGACCGCCTGGGAGCTATCCCGCGACGGTATCCCTGTCACCCTGAATGTCGATGGTGCGGCGGCGGCGATCCTGGCTCGGGGAGAGGTGCGATGGGTCATTGTCGGTGCGGATCGCATCACCGCCAATGGCGATGTCGCCAACAAGATCGGCACCTACAGCCTGGCGGTTCTGGCACGCCACCATAAGGTTGGCTTTATGGTGGTGGCCCCCTCCAGCACGGTGGATATGTCCCTGGCCTCGGGCGCGGACATCCCCATTGAAGAGCGTGAAGGCCTGGAAGTGCGGGAGATTCGGGGGATTCCGCTGGCGCCGGAAGGCGTAAAGGTGTTCAACCCCGTGTTTGATGTAACCCCGGCCAGCCTGATTGATGCCATCGTTACGGAAAAGGGGGTGGTGCATAACCCGAATATTACCGGTATGCGGGCGCTATTTGGCTGACGGACTCTTGCCCGCTGGTCGCTTCCTGGCCGTTGGCTGCTTTTCAGGCTTGCCGGGCTCAGCGGGCTCCGGTTCCTCATAAGCCGCACGCAGTTCCTCTACCTGCCTTTCCTGTTCTTCCACAAAGTGCAGGGACATCTCGAAACTGTGGCGGGTGAACTCCAGTACCTTCTGGAAACCTTCGTCTGAAAGCGTGCGGGCATCGTCATGCCGGCGGAAGATATTGATGAACTCCCGCTCGCGCTCGAACTGCAGCGGCAGCCTTGCCAGACCCCAGTCATTCAGGAGCTGCCAGACCTCGGGGTTGTAGTTGCGCGTGGTGCGCATGATGAACGGAATGGGGTCGTTCCGGGCGATAAGGGCAGCAAGCCGGAGGATCAATTCGAACGAGAGGGTGGTGGTGCCGTTTTCAATGGCTTCCAGGACCGATTTGTCCCGGAGATTCAGGGCCTCGCTCATTTCCGACAGGGTCAGGCCGGCCACTTCCCGGATATCTTTCAGGGACTGACCAGCGGTTAGCATGGCCCGCAGCTGATCCTGGGAATTGATCAGGGCCCGGCCAACCCGACGGGAAGTGTCGGTGGCCTTGACCCCAAAACGAAGCGCCGAGCCGGTCAGGCTGGCCAGGCGGTCAATCAGGCCCTCTTGCGTTCGTTCCTGGGCCGCCGGTTTTTCAAGGCCGTCAACCTCTTCCAGAGAGCGCATGGCATGAAGTGCGTCCAGGAGCATGTCCCGAAGCATTCGCGCCTTTTGCCGGTTGTCCTGTCCGCCGTCGCCGTTTTCAGTCATGGGAGCTGGTGGCTTCTGCTGCCACTTATCTGGCCGGAGCCTGGGCCGCAAACTGCTGTGGGGTCAGAATAGAAGCCATGCGGCTATCCAGATCCAGCATGTCCGCCATGATGTGTCCACCTTCCCGAATGACGAAATCGAGTTCTTCATCGGTTGAGTTCAGGTCCGCGGCCTGCTGGTCCTGCCAGTCTTCGAGATCGTCCAGCGAATCGAACGGCTGCTCTCCTTTGAGCTCCCGGCGGGCATTGGCAATCGCCAGGCGGGTGCGCTCAACCTGCTTGTGCTGCTCGCGGCGTTCTTCCTGATTAAGGCTGACGCTGTCTGTCGCCCGCTGTTCGGCCAGGAAGTCGATTTCCTGTTGCAAAAGACTGAACTCGGGGCTTGTCGAGAAGCGCTCCTCATGACGCTTGCGAAGCTCATCAATAATTCCGCTGAAATCGTAGTAGCGGGTGTGAGGCACGGCCTCAATCTGGTCCCAGGGAAGGGCATGATCAAGGGCGTCTTCACCGATTCGGGTCTTGTCGATGCGGGACGGAATCTCGATATCCGGGATAACTCCCTTGTGCTGGGTCGAACCGCCGGATACCCGGTAGAACTTCGACTGGGTAATCTTGAGCTGGCCATGGTTCAGCGGGCGAACGGCCTGCACTGTCCCCTTGCCGAAAGTCTGCGAGCCGACGACCAGCCCACGGCCATAGTCCTGAATGGCCCCTGCGAAGATCTCGGAGGCGGACGCACTCATGCGGTTGGTCAGGACCACCAGAGGGCCGTCATAAGCAACGGACGGATCGTCATCGTTGAGCACCTGCACGTCGTTGTTGGCGTTGCGGATCTGCACGGTTGGGCCTTTGTCGATAAACAGGCCGACCAGGTCATTGGCCTCATGCAGGGCGCCACCGCCGTTATTGCGCAGGTCAATCACCAGCCCGTCGACGCCTTCCGCCTGCAGCTCGGCAATCAGCTTGCGAACATCCCGGGTCGTGCTCTTGTAGTTGGGGTCACCGGCCTGCATGGCCTGGAAGTCAGCGTAGAAGGTAGGGATCGTGACAACGCCAATGGTGTATTCCTTGCCGCCCCGCTCCAGTTGGAGAGTGTCTTTGCTGGCGCTTTGCTCTTCCAGTTTCACCTCATCCCGTTTGATGGCGATGGTTTTGGTCATGGTTTCATCAGAGGCGGTGGCCGGAATAACTTCCAGGGTCACGGTTGAGTTCCTTGGGCCGCGGATCAGGTCCACGACTTCATCAAGGCGCCAGCCAATGACATTCACGGGTTTTTCATCTTCCTGGGACACCGCGACGATCCGGTCTGCCGGTTGCAACTGGCCCTGCTTGGACGCCGGCCCGCCGGGAACCAGCCGGACCACCTTGGTGTATTCGTTGTCTGACTGCAGAACCGCACCGATCCCTTCGAGAGAAAGGCTCATGTTGATGTTGAAGTTTTCGGATGTGCGCGGCGAAAAATAAGAGGTGTGTGGATCCCACATGCCGGTAAACGCGTTCATGTAGGCCTGAAACGCATCCTCACTGCGGGCCTGGTAGGCGCGTTTTAGCTGACCTTCGTAGCGACGAAGCAGCGTTTCTTTAATAGCATCGTCCTCGGTGCCACTGAGTCGTTGTGCCAGGACGGCGTTCTTGATTCGCTTGCGCCAGAGTTCGTCCAGGGCCCGGGCATCAGGTACCCAGTCCGTTTCTGAGCGATCGACGAGAATGCGCTCGTTTTCCGAGAAATCCAGATTGTTGATGCCATTGTCGATCACGCTAATGGCAAACTGCAGTCGCTCAATGATGCGCTGCTGGACCAGATTGTAGATATCGAAGCCGGGCTGTAACTGGCCGGTTTTCAGGGCTGAACCCAACTGACCTTTTATCCGGTCGAACTTCTGGATGTCCCCTTTGGTGAGGTAGATTCGCTGGCCGTCCAGGTAAGCCAGATAGGCATCAAACACATCGCCGGACAGCTTGTCGCTGATGCCCAGATTGCGGAAATGGGTAAACTGCAGCTGGCGGGCAATCAGGATGTTTGCCCGTGCCTGCTCGATAGTGGGCGCGACCGGCTCGTAGATCGACGGAGAGTCGACTTTGGCCTGCAGTCCCAGTGGCGTCGAGAGCAGCAGCGCAACCGTGACTGCCTTGCATACTCCTGTCCGGATGTTCTGTGCCGGAGAGCGACGGGCCATAATTCTTTCCGCAATGGTCATAAATGTATACCTGACGGTGTTGGGCAGAAAAGCACAGTAAAGACGCTTGCCTGACCGTGAGCGAATAAATTTATTGTAGGCAAGCGCTACACCCGTTGCCATAGGCAGCACGTATCGGTTCGTGACAATCTGTCCATGAAGCCGGCAGGTTAGTAACCGGAAAGCCTTTGGCGGTGCGCAGAAAGCAGAGAAATCTCGCAGTGAGAATGCCGGGAGGCGCTGTCATCCTCCTCCCGGCGCGGTGGCCTCAGGCGAAGGGTGAGTTGCTCTCGGCTCTCTCCAGCAGCAGTCTGGGTGGAGCAAAGCGCTCGCCATAAACGCTGGCAAGCTCTGTCGCCCGCTCTGTGAACGCTCTCACGCCATACTGATTAATGAATTGTAGGGTGCCACCAGTCCAGGGCGCATAGCCAATCCCGAAAATACTGCCGATGTTGGCGTCTTCCACCGTACGCAGAACACCTTCTTCCAGGCAACGGACGGTTTCAATGGCCTGGATGAATAGGATCCGGTCCTTCAGTTCCTGCAGTCTGACATTTCGGGCCTTCCGCGTATCCACGAACAGGTTCTCCAGCTCTGGCCACAAGTGTTTTTTGCCGTTGGCGGGGTAGTCGTAGAATCCGGCGCCTGCTGCTTTGCCTTTGCGGCCATGCTCGTTAACCATCGCATCAATCACCGCTTCCGCCGGGTGGGCGTTCCAGGTGCCCCCTGCGGTTTCGGTGTCTTTTTTGCTCTGGTTCCGGATGTGCTGCATCAGGGTCATGCTGACTTCATCGGATATCGCCAGCGGCCCCACAGGCATGCCCGCCAGTAGCCCGGCGTTTTCGATGCTGGAAGGGTGAATGCCCTCGCCGAGCATGCAGATACCCTCGTTAACGAAGGTGCCGAATACCCGGGAGGTGAAGAAGCCCCGACTGTCGTTCACCGCCACCGGGATCTTGCCAATCTGCTGCACGTAATCGAATGAGCGCGCCAAGGTTTCATCGGAGGTTTGTTCGCCAACGATGATTTCCACCAGCTGCATTTTGTCGACCGGGGAGAAGAAGTGCAGGCCGATAAAGTTCTCAGGCTTTGTCGAAGCTCCTGCGAGCTGGGTAATGGGTATGGTGGAGGTGTTGGAGGCAAAGATGCCATTGTTCACCAGCCAGGGCTCCGCCTCCTGTGTTACCCTGGCCTTCAGTTCGCTGTCCTCGAACACGGCCTCAATCACCAGATCGCAGCCTTCCAGATCTTCAGCGGAGTCGGTGGCCTTGATGCGGCCGAGAATGTCGGCTTTCTGTCCATCGGTCATCCGGCCACGGCTGACTTTCCTGGCCAGCAGATTCTCCGAATAACTTTTACCGTTCTCGGCGTTTTCCATCGAGACGTCTTTAAGAACCACCTCAATACCGCGGGAGGCCGTAGAGTAGGCGATACCTGCTCCCATCATGCCTGCACCGAGCACACCCACCTTGCGGAAGGTTTCCTTTTCAACGCCGTCGGGGCGGCTGCCCCCAGCCTTGATGGCGTTCAGTTGGAACCAGAAGGTCCCGGTCATGTTCTTGGCGACCTGGCCAATCACCAGCTCGGCAAAATACCGGGTTTCGATCAGGCTGCCATTATCGAAATCCACCTGGGCGCCTTCCACTGCGGCGGAGAGTATGCGCTCCGGCGCGGGGTAGCAGCCTTTGGTTTTCTGTTTCAGCATGGCCGGGGCAATGGCCAGCTTCTGGGCCATGGCGGGGTGATGGGGGGCGCCGCCTGGGATTTTGAAGCCTTTCTGGTCCCAGGGTTGCTGACACTTGGGATGGGCGTCGATAAAGGCACGGGCCTTGGCGATCATGCCCTCGTAGGAATCCGCCAACTCATCGACAATGCCGGCTTTCAGGGCGGCTTTCGGGTTTAACTTCTTGCCTTCCATCAGGTACGGGAAGGCAGCCTCAAGGCCAATCATCCGCGGAAGCCGCTGGGTGCCGCCACCTCCGGGCAGCAGCCCCAGGGTCACTTCCGGCAGGCCCAGCTGGATGCTGTCATCGTTAATGGCAACACGGTGATGGCAGGCCAGGGCGATCTCGAGCCCGCCGCCAAGGGCGGTGCCGTTGATGGCGGCGACCACCGGCTTGCCGCTGGTTTCCAGGAAGCGCATATCGGCTTTCAGGCCGTTGACCATATCCTCAAAGGTCTTGGCGTCTTCCCGGGTGACCTTGTGAAGTTCTTTCAGGTCACCGCCGGCAAAAAAGGTTTTCTTGGCCGAGGCAATGATCACGCCCCGGATGTTGTCCAGGTCGCCTTTGACCTTCGCGGTGGTTTCCGAGAGGGCTTCCCGGAAGACGGCATTCATGGTGTTGGCGGACTGGCCAGGCAGGTCGATGGTGAGGGTCAGGATCTGGTCTGAATCCAGTTCATAACGGATGGCACTCATAATCGGTTCTCCTTAAAAAAGTGGACGGGTTCAGACGCGCTCGATGATGGTGGCAATACCCATGCCGCCACCGACGCACAGGGTGGCCAGGCCGTAGCGTAATTCTCGCCGCTCCAGCTCATCCAGCAGGGTGCCGAGAATCATGGCACCGGTGGCACCCAGCGGGTGGCCCATGGCGATGGCGCCGCCGTTCACGTTCACTTTTTCGTCGGGAACCGAAAGTTCCCGCTGGAAGCGCATCACCACTGAGGCGAAGGCTTCGTTGACTTCAAACAGGTCGATCTGGTCGGCGGTCATGCCTGCCTTTTCCAATGCCTTGCGGGCTGCGGGGGCAGGGCCGGTGAGCATGATGGTTGGGTCTGTACTGGTAACCGCGGTGGCGACAACGCGGGCGCGGGGCTTCAGGCCCATGGCCTTGCCCTTGGCTTCGCTGCCAATCAGCAGGGCGGTGGCGCCGTCGACAATACCGGAGGAGTTGCCGGCGTGATGCACGTGATCGATCTTTTCCACGTAGTGGTATTTTTCCCGGGCCACGCCGTCGAAGCCCATTTCGCCCATCATCTGGAACGAGGGCTTGAGACCGGCGAGGGACTCAACCGTAGTGTTGCCGCGAACGTGCTCATCACGGTCTAGGATGACAACCCCATTCTGGTCGGTGACCGGAATAATGGATTTTGCGAAGTAGCCGTTCTGCCAGGCGCTGGCGGCTTTCTGCTGGGATCTCACGGCGAAACCGTCGACATCTTCACGGCTGAAGCCTTCAAGAGTGGCGATCAGATCAGCGCCGATACCCTGGGGCATGAAACCGGTGTGCAGATTGGTCTCCGGATCCGTGGCCCAGGCGCCGCCATCGGAGCCCATGGGCACCCGTGACATGGCTTCCACGCCGCCGGCAACCACCATGTCTTCCCAGCCCGAGCGCACCTTCATGGCGGCGAGATTGACCGCCTCGAGGCCGGAAGCGCAGAAACGGTTCAGGGTGACGCCCGCCACCTTTTCATCCCAATCTGCCGCCAGGGCCGCAGTCTTGGCAATATCCGCACCCTGGTCGCCAACGGCGGTCACGCAGCCCATAACAATGTCGTCGATCTGGGCGGTGTCCAGGCTGTTCCTCTCCTGCAGCGCGCGGAGCACCGTGGTCAACAGCGTGATGGGTTTGACGCTGTGGAGTGATCCGTCTTTTTTTCCACGCCCCCTGGGGGTGCGGACTGCATCGAAGATATACGCCTCGGTGGTCATTGCTTGTCCTCTGGCCATGTTGTTTTCGGGATTGATTTATCGATAACACAACCATAGCCGGTTGCAGCTGTGGGGTGTAGTGACGCGGTCTGCCAATCGCATTGGCGAAATTGCTCATGCACCATGACAAGCCGCGGTGTGGCTTCTATGGTGTTAAGAACCGCAGATGAATTCAGGAGGCGTTTGCCATGTCTCTGCGAGATGCAATCGACAATTTCTACGAACGGTTGGTGGTGGATGCGATTGACGCGACCCGTGAGGAGTCCGATACCGCAGATTATCTGACCGACGTCATGTGTGTGGCGCTAAACCGCCTGCCCACGCGCTATTACCGCCACTCCATCGATATGATGTTCTATCTGGCGGATGAAGAGCTGAAGGAAATGAAACAAAAATCCCTGGCCGCCGTGAAAGACGCCAGGGAATTTGTCCGGGAGCACCAGCGGCAGTGACCCGCTTATCTGCTCAGGAGTTGATCAGGTTGGAAAGTGCACCATTCAGGCGCTCTGCCAGTTCGCGATTCGCGGCCTCGCCGGTCGCGCCCAGGCACCAGTTCGCTACCAGCTTTTCCACGTCCCTGAGTTGATCGCCGCTGGTATCCGGGGACCCCATTCCGTCGGCCAGGCGCTGCACCTGGATTTCCATCCGGCGTTGCTGATCCGAATCCGGTGACGGCACGCCGCACAGGATTTCGGCGCGGATCACCAGCTCAGCCGGATCCTGACCATCTGAAGCGTCTGCCAGTTCAGACCAGTGCTCCGGGGCCGCATCGATCACAGCCTCACCGGTCGCAGCTGCGAGCACAAGCGACCGCCAGGACGTCATTTTTGACTGCAATTGCAGGCCTGACAGAATCTGGGCCAGGCGCTGTTTTTCCTGCTGAACCTGCTCCCTGACACCCTTTGAAAGGGCAGCGGCATCAATTTCCCGGAGGGCGGAGAGCGCTGCCATTATTGCCTCCTCGTCGCTGTCGCCAGTCACCCCGGACGATTGCTGCAGGCTGGCTTTCGCAGCCTCGTCAGCGGCACGGTAAGCCTGTTGCTGTTCGCTGCGTTCGGTATCCCGGCGGGCGAATATCTGATCGCAGGCCTTGCGGAAGGCCTGCCAGAGTTTGCGGTCTTCCCGGTGACGGGTAATGCCAATGGCTTGCCAGTCAGTTTGCAGTGCCTTGGCTTTATTCATGGCATCCTGCAGAGGTTCGTGATCCACCAGCGCCTGGGCTGTCTGGACGATCTCCTGTTTCAGGCCCTCGTTTTTACGGCGCTCCTCATCCAGCGGCGCTTCCAGTCTTTTAAGCAGATCATCGAACCGCTTCTGAACCTGCCGGTTGTCCCGGAACTCCACCGGCCAGGCTTCCTTCCATTCCTGGCGGGCGGTCTGGTGAATGCGTTCGGTGGCTTTCCAGTCGATGGAAGACCAGTCGGCATTGTCCAGGAAGGTTTCCAGTTGCTCGCAAATGGCGGATCGCTTCTCCAGATTCGCCTGCTTCAACCCGGATTTTGCGGAGAAATACGCTTTGCAGGGTTCGTAGGCTTTGTCCGAAGCGGCTTTGAAACGGGACCAGAGGCTTCGGTCTGAAGATCCGCCCAGATCCCGCCATTCGTTCTGCAATTCCTTGATCCGCTCCGCCTTGGCTTCCGGGTCCATGGGCTGGTCGGCCAGGTATTCCATCTGCTCACACAGGGCAATCTGCTTTGGCTCTGTGGCAAAGCCCTGCCAGTCGGTAAGCTCTCTCAGTTGTCCGGTCAGAAGCTGCATCCGGGCCTGGAAGGGTTTGCCATGGCGATGGTCAAGGTCCCTCAGGTGCTGCTGGGCCGTCTTGAACAGTTGTTTCGATTCTTTGAGCTGTTTTGCCTCAAGGGCCTCTTCCAATTGTTGCAGATCGGTGTGCAGGCGAGCCGCCAGGGCTTTTTGTCGTTCCTGATCCGCCGGCGCTTCAACGGGGGATTTGCGCTTTCCAGCCAGCTTGCGAAGTGGCTCAAGCAGTGCCGGACTGGGATAGCCTTCCGGCCAACGGATTTCCTGGATCAGTGTTTTTGCCTGGGCGCGCTGATCCTCGGATGTGTCCTGCTTGCTGTCGAGGGCCGCGCTTAGCTCGGCAATCGTTTCCCGCTCCTGGTTGATGCGCCTCACCGCACTCAGATAGTTGCGCAGGGCGAGCATGGCGGTCTCGTAAGTTTTCTGCTCCTGCTTTTCGACGGCGGTATCCCGGGTTGCCTCAAGCCACCGGTTTTCCTGGGTCTTCTGCAAGGCATCCAGGGACGCTTGTGAGGGCAGGGTCTGCGGCGACTGCGCCTTGAGATCATCCAGAGTGCTGGTTAGCATGTTCAGGGTTTCCCGGCGCTGCAATGTCTGCTCGCGCTGGCGTTTTTCGTCCTCGGCAGCAGACTGGATGGCCGCTATCCTCTCCTTGCACCGATGAACCGCCTCCAGGAAAGTCTGGGCCTGTTCGGGGGAGGCGTGAGTTTCCACCTCTGACCATTGTTTCAACAAGGAATCCAGCCGGGCTTCGTAGAGTTTGGTATCGTCACTCTGTGCCTGATTCCGGGCGTGGCTGATGAGCGTGGCAATGGTCTGGGTGATACCTTCCTGGCGGGCCTGTTCCTCCCGCAGTTTCTGGAGCGTCAGTTTGACGGTCTGATACACCCCTTTGTCTTTGCTCTTGGCCCGCTTCTGAACCTGTTGCAGGCGGCTTTCTTCGGTCAACCGGCTGGCGGCAGTCTGGCGGATATCAGCCGTTGCGCCCTCAATCGCGATTTTTGCCAGGACATCCTGTGACGGGGAGCCTTCCATCGTTCTGAGCTGCTCCTCTCTCTGGCTGGCCCGCGTGTCTTCCTGCCCGACCGGGGCAGGTTGGGGGGCTTTCCGGCTTTTCGGGGCAGCATCGGGTGTCTTGCGGGATCTGAACAGTTTCTGGATGAACGCGGCCATAAGAGTATCCTTTGGTATTGAAACCAGTTCACGGTGTCGGGCAAAGTTAAGCCGCCACCGGCCATCGGCGCCCGGGTTCGGATGCCGGGTAGTTTCACCGGCCAGTCTGTCTGGCCAGCTGGAGAAATTCGCGGCTAGTCTAGCGTTTTGTATGCGTATGCGGAAAGGGTCTGTATGGCAAAACAGGAAAATCAGGACGATCAGGAATACAAGGCTCGGGCAACGGCCCTCAGGTTGCTGGCCAGGCGGGAGCACAGCCGTCTGGAATTGAACCTGAAACTCCGCCAGAGGAAAGTCCCGGGCGACGTTATCGAGGCTGTGCTCGACGAATACGAGAGTGAAGGCTGGCTCGACAATAACCGCTTTGCCGATGTCTATGCCCGCCAGCGAATGGACCTTGGCTATGGGCCCTTGCGAATTCTTGGGGAACTCCAGCAACGCGGGGTTCACCGCAGCCCGGTATGCCTGGATGACATGGCAGAGGAGGACTGGTGTCAGAAGGCCATCGATCTCAGGGAGAAGCGGTTTGGTCTGGCGGATCTCAGTGAAGACTGGGACGAGAAGCTTCGCCAGGCACGTTTTCTTAACCGGCGCGGGTTTTCGGCCAGTCAAGTGGAGAGAGCTCTGGAGGCCCGTTCACAGTAGCCGTTTGCAGTCGATGACTCAGAGTGTGGGTGGGATCATGCCCAGTTCCGGCGGCAGGCCCGCCCTGAGCTTGGATTCCGGGTACACATCCTGCGCCGGATTGTTGTTATCCCTTTTTTCTTCCATCTGAACGAATTGCGGTTTTTCCGGGGGAGGTGGCGGCGTGCCCGGTTCGTTGAGGCGGGCCAGCACATCATAGTAACGTCTGATGTTCTGAACGTAGACCACCGGCTCTTGGCCCCGGGCATAGCCGAAACGGGTTTTCGTGTACCACTCCTTCTGGGCCAGCAATGGCAGGAATTTTTTCACGTCCATCCACCGGTCGGGATCCTTTCCAGCGCCTTCCGTTAGCCTTCTGGCATCCTCAAGGTGCCCGAAGCCAACATTGTAGGAGGCCAGGGCAAACCAGGTCCGGTCCGGTTCCGGGATTCGCTCCGGAATTTTTTCACGCACTATCTTGAAATACTTGGCGCCGCCCTGAATGCTTTCTTCCGCATCCAGCCGGTTGTTGATGCCGATGTGGCTGGCCGTGTTGCGTGTCAGCATCATCAAGCCCCTTACGCCCGTGGGCGATACAGCGTTGGGGCGCCAATGGGACTCCTGGTAGCCGATGGCGGCGAGCAGTCGCCAGTCCATGCTGAAATCCCTGGCATAGTCACGGAACAGGGACTCGTATTTGGGCAACCGGTTTTCCACGTGGTGCATGAAGGTGCGTGCCCCGACATAATTCAGGCGGTCGAGATGACCGTAAAAGCGTTCGGAAATCTGGGCCAGAGTGCCGTTGGCCCTGAGCTTTTCCAGGAACTCCTCAGCGGCGGCGGCCAGTGATTTGTCCTGGGCTGCGGGAAAGAACCAGGCAAGCTTCCGGGGTTCCCCGATAGCAAAGGCCTCTTTCACCATGGGGTAGAAGACGTGGTTCAGGTCCAGTTCGTTGGAGGAGATGATCGCATACGGAAATTCTCCGCTTTCGACCCGGGTCAGTACTCCTGCGGCATCGAGGCCGGGGTGGACTTGCCACTGCAGGTCAGGGATTTCCGTCTGTGCCTCGGCGAGCCAGTCCTCGTGGTTGCTTTCGGCAACAACGTGGAGTGGTTTTCCCGCAAGATCAGCCAGAGAGTCAGGGCCTTCGACGTCTCGATTGTAGACCAGAACAGACTGAGCGGTAATGCCTGTCGGTACGGTGTGGTACTGGCCGGCAAGCGCCGGTTGCCCGGAGAGCCCGGCCATGCCGATATGGGCGTAGTTTTTCTCCAGCACCGAGAGGATTTCTGTATTGTCTTCGGCAACGCGGATGCGGAGTTTCACGCCCAGCCCTTCGGCAAAGAGCTTTACCAATTCATAGTCGTAGCCCGTCGGCCCGTCCTCTCCTTCAACATAAATCGAGGGCGCGACGCGAGTGATAACGTGCAGAACACCCTCTTCCCGGATTTCCTGAAGGGTGGTGGGCCGTGAGCAACCGGTAATAATAAAGGCCACACCAAGGAGAAGAAGGGTCCTGGCAGGTGCGCCTGCTATCGCAGTACGAAATCTCGACAAATCCTTGGTCTCCGTTATAGCTGGATCATCTGGTTACGGCGAACGTGAGGGCACCGTATCCTTTCCTATCCCGAGAGTGGATTCCCTTTCCAGCCTTTAGATGATCCTTGGTGTCGGAGGTCTGGTCAATAAATCTGGTTAATTAACATGCAAAACAATGTCAATTGTACTGTCCGGGGTTAACGTTTCCAGCGCTGTATCCTGACCCCGCTTTCGAGTATCATGGCGGCCTTTCAAATTGCACCCAGGCTTCCCCGTTTCGCGCGATACAGGTTGATATCATGCTTGAACTTCGCGGCGCACCCGCGCTCTCGCCATTCCGCTCCCGCAAATTGCATTCCCGGATTCAGGAAATCGTGCCTGAAATCGAGCATGTCTATGCAGAGTTCATGCACTTCGTTGATCTGGAGGCCGACCTTTCAGAATCCGAGCAGGCCATACTCGACCGGCTTCTGACCTACGGACCCAGTGTGCCAGTGGAAGAGCCCGATGGTGTGCTGTTCCTGGTTGTGCCACGCCCCGGCACCCTCTCACCCTGGTCCAGCAAGGCGACAGACATTGCCCGGAACTGCGGGCTCCGGCAGATTCACCGGATCGAGCGAGGTACCGCCTACTATGTGAGGTCTGGCCGCAAGCTGGGTCTGGCACAGCGTGAGAAAATTGCCGCACTGCTGCACGACCGCATGACCCAGAAGGTGTTTCACGAAATGGGCGGCGCGGAACTGCTGTTCAGCCATGAAGAGCCACGGCTGCTTGGACGGGTTCCGGTCCTGGCTGGGGGCCGGGATGCGCTGGTGGAGGCAAACTCACGTCTCGGGCTGGCGCTTGCAGAAGATGAAATTGACTACCTGGTCAAATCCTTTACGGATCTTGAACGGGATCCGACGGATGTTGAACTGATGATGTTCGCCCAGGCCAACTCCGAGCATTGCCGTCACAAGATTTTCAATGCCTCCTGGGATATCGACGGCGAGGGCCAGGAAAAATCCCTGTTTGCCATGATCCGCAACACCTATGAAATGAACAGCGAAGGTGTTCTCTCAGCCTACAAGGACAACGCTTCCGTCATTCGGGGCAGTCGTGGTGGCCGTTTCTACCCGGATCCTGAGACCGGTGTATACGGCTATAATGAGGAAGACATCCACATTCTCATGAAGGTGGAGACCCATAACCACCCGACGGCCATTGCGCCGGCGGCCGGTGCAGCGACCGGTTCCGGCGGTGAAATCCGGGATGAAGGTGCGACCGGCCGTGGCTCCAAGCCCAAGGCAGGCCTGGCAGGCTTTTCGGTCTCCAACCTGAACCTCCCCGATGATCCCCAGCCCTGGGAAATCAATTATGGCAAGCCAGAGCGGATTGCCTCGGCCCTCGACATCATGATCGAAGGCCCGATTGGTGGTGCCGCGTTCAATAACGAATTTGGCCGCCCCAATCTGGCCGGCTATTTCCGAACGTTTGAAGAGAAGGTGCCCGGTGCTGCCGGTGAGGAAGTGCGCGGTTACCATAAGCCCATCATGATTGCCGGCGGTCTCGGTAATATTCGTGAAGAGCATGTGGAGAAGGGCAACATTCCGGTGGGGGCCAAGCTTATTGTCCTCGGCGGGCCGTCCATGCTGATCGGCCTCGGTGGTGGTGCCGCCTCTTCCATGGATTCCGGCTCCAGTAATGAAAATCTCGATTTTGCGTCGGTACAGCGTGATAACCCTGAAATGGAACGCCGCTGTCAGGAAGTTATCGACCGTTGCTGGCAGATGGGTGACAAAAACCCCATCGCGTTTATTCATGATGTTGGCGCCGGTGGTCTCTCCAACGCCATGCCGGAGTTGGTAAAAGATGGCGGCCGTGGTGGCAAGTTCGAGCTGCGGGATATTCCGAGCGACGAGCCGGGCATGTCTCCACTGGAGATCTGGTGTAACGAATCCCAGGAACGTTATGTCATGGCCGTGGCGCCTGAAAACCTGGAGCTGTTCGATGCCCTCTGCCGCCGCGAGCGCTGCCCCTATGCGGTGATTGGTGAGGCGACCGAAGCGCACCATCTTGAGCTCGGCGATTCCTATTTTGATGACAAGCCCGTTGATCTGCCCATGGAGGTGCTGTTTGGCAAGCCGCCCCGCATGCACCGCAGTATCAGCCGCGCTTCGTTTACCAAACCGGTTTTTGATTCCACGAAGGTTGATCTGCACGATGCCATCCGCCGGGTTCTCCGCCTGCCGTCCGTGGGCTCCAAGAGCTTCCTGATCACCATCGGTGACCGCACCATCACAGGCCTGGTTGCCCGTGACCAGATGGTAGGGCCCTGGCAGGTTCCGGTCGCCGACGTGGCAGTCACTGCCAGCTCATTTGATGTCCGCACCGGTGAAGCCATGGCAATGGGCGAGCGTACGCCGGTTGCCACGATTGATGCGCCGGCATCCGGCCGTATGGCCGTGGGTGAGGTGATTACCAATCTGGCTGCGGCGCCAATCGGCAAGCTTTCCGACATCCGGTTGTCCGCCAACTGGATGGCCGCGGCAGGTCACCCGGGCGAAGACGAAAACCTCTATGAAACGGTTCGCGCGGTGGGCATGGAACTCTGCCCGGAGCTTGGAATTACGATCCCGGTCGGCAAGGACTCCATGTCCATGAGGACCATGTGGGAAGAGGATAACGGTGAGCAGAAGAGTGTAACCGCACCGCTTTCGCTGATTGTCAGCGGCTTTGCACCGGTCACTGATGTCGCGAAAACCCTGACCCCGCAGTTGGTGAAAGAGGCCGGCGAAACCGATCTGATCCTGGTGGATCTCGCCGCTGGCCAGAACCGCCTGGGCGGCTCTGCGCTGACCCAGGTTTATCGCGCGGTAGGGGCGGTAGCGCCGGATCTGGACGACCCCGAGGATATCAAGGCCTTCTTCGCTGTGATCCAGGGCCTCAATGCGGACGACAAGCTTCTGGCCTACCACGACCGCTCGGACGGTGGTTTGTTCGTAACCCTGGCTGAGATGTGTTTTGCCGGCCACTCCGGGGTCGACATCAAGCTTGATGGCCTGGCAGAAGACCGTACCCAGTTTGCACGGGAGCTGTTCAACGAAGAGCTGGGCGCCGTTATCCAGGTGCGCCGGGAAGACACCGGTTTTGTGCTGCAGCAGTTCTCGGCGGCCGGACTTGGAGATTACATCAGCGTTATTGGCAGCCCGAACGACACTGACCGGCTGCGCCTGACTTTTGAAGGCTCGACGGTTGTTGATGAGGCGCGCGTTGAGTTGCAGCGCCTATGGGCTGAAACGAGCTACCGTATCCAGTCCCTGCGTGACAATGCCGATTGCGCCCGGGAAGAGTTTGATAACCTGCTGGATGCCGAAGATCCAGGTCTTCACGCCGAACTTTCCTATGATATCAATGACGATGTGGCTGCGCCTTACATCAACAAGGGCGCACGTCCGAAGGTGGCTGTTCTGCGCGAGCAGGGTGTGAACGGGCAAGTGGAGATGGCGGCCGCGTTTGATCGCGCCGGCTTCGAGTCTGTCGATGTGCACATGAGTGATCTGCTCTCTGGCCGCGTGACTCTGGATGGGTTTAACAGCCTGGTGGCCTGTGGCGGCTTCTCTTACGGTGACGTTCTTGGCGCGGGCGAAGGCTGGGCGAAATCCATTTTGTTCAGCGACCGTGTCCGGGATCAGTTCGCGGCTTTCTTTAACCGGCAGGACACCCTGGCGCTCGGCGTCTGTAACGGGTGCCAGATGCTCTCCAATCTGCACGAGCTGATTCCCGGCAGTGAAGGCTGGCCGCGTTTTGTGCGCAATCAGTCCGAGCAGTTTGAGGCTCGCCTGGCGATGGTTGAAGTGATGCCGTCGCCGTCTGCCTTCATGGATGGTATGGCCGGTTCACGTATGCCTATCGCGGTCGCTCATGGTGAGGGCAGGGTTGAGTTCGCTGGCGGGACATCTGCCGCGGGCTTGTCTGAGAATGAACTGGTGGCCCTGCGTTATGTGGATAACCGGGGTGAAGCCACTGTTCGCTATCCCTACAACCCGAACGGCTCAGAGGCCGGCATTACCGGGGTTACTACCCGTGACGGCCGTGTGACCATCATGATGCCTCACCCTGAGCGTGTGTTCCGCGCTGTTCAGCATTCCTGGCATCCCTCCGGGTGGCAGGAAGACGGTTCCTGGATTCGGATGTTCAGGAATGCGAGACGCTGGTTCGGCTGATTAATCGGCCGGAAAACAAGCCGGTTTTGGATGCGCTTGCAAGAAGCGTTTACTCCAAAGCCGGCTTTTTATTTGCTGCTCTGTTTTTCAGCGTTTTTCAAGATAAAAATACGAAAAATTGGTAAAAAATCCCTTGACTGAGTATTTTTATGCACACTCGTGGTGCCTTCCTGTTTGTTCTGTGAGCAAAAACATGGAGTTCGGTTCAACTTTTGCTTGAAAGCTATAACTAATTGAAAAATAAATGAAAAAACAATCAGGTGATTTTGTCGCCAATTTGACGGGAGTTCAGTGATTGCGGGGTTTGAGAGCTTGTTCCCAAAAACTTTCCCCAGAGTTATCCACAAAAGCTAAGAATATAGTAAAAATTGTGTAATTGTCTGACTGGCTGACTGGGTGCCTAGTAATTAGGGCGATCCGGGATTATTAGGCTTTTACACACTGTGTAATTAACCCGAAAAATTCATAAAAAAAGGCGAACCTTGCTCAACCCATTGATATAATGGGAGTTACGACAATAACGCTTCGGAAGAAGCTAAACAAGGTTCGCCCATGTCCAATTCTATCCCAACTCAACTGCGCTTTCCTCCCTTTGCCGGCTTTACCGTGCGAGCTGATTTCGAGGGCGGAGCGTTGTCATCCGACTTTGGCCCCCT
>NZ_JBSXNZ010000060.1:0-134715 GCF_056857895.1 Marinobacter sp. B-21 | reverse complement strand
GGCAGCTCAAGACCGCAATGAAGGAAGAACAGGGGGGTTGAGCGCGATGTTACGGCAATGGGGCGAGTGTGGGTGAAGTTCTGCAAAACCGGGCAAAAACCCTGTCAAGAACTTTTTTCTGAGAATGAGCTGAATAGTTACTGCTTTGCTTTGCTTTGCTTTCCCATACAGCGTGAGCTATACCCTTCTATGAGACTGCCTGGGGTTGTCTCAGGTTGGTCGTGCCCCAGTCAGGAGGGCATCCCATGAAAACCGCAATCCACTGGACGTTTGCTGCCTTGGCAACGTTCATCCCTATCGGCACGGCGACGGCGGAAATCCTGGCCGTCATGAATTACGAAAGTAAACCGGCAGACCAGCTCAAAAGCCTAAAATTATCGGGTGACACAACTCGGCGCGAGGGTCTGGCGATCATCGATGTCGATCCAGAGAGCCCCAATTTCGGTAAGATCGTCTCGGATATCCCGATAGACCCCGCGACGGTCGCGCATCACATCTTCTACGACCGAACGATGAGCAAGGCCTACATCACCGGCCTGCAACAGCCTGCGCTTCAGGTTCTTGATCTCACGACGAACCCCTACCGTCTCTCCACGGTCGAAACGCCACCGTGCAACGTGGCCGAGGACGTCATCCTCGACGAAGCGAACGAGCGCTGGTATCTGACCTGCATGGGCTCCGCCAAGGTGATCGTCGGCGATGTAGCGAGCGACGAAGTGTTAGGCGAGATTGAGTTGCCGGGCACCTACCCGCATGGTCTCGCCATCAACAGTGCTATCGACCGCATCCTGGTCACCTCTACCATCACGGCGGACCTGACCAGCCCGGACGAGTTTATCTCGGTGGTGCGAGCCTCCGACCTCAAGCCGCTCGGCAAGATCAAGATGTCGGATGCCGAGTCGCCCTCCAAGGTCGCGCCCGTCGAGGTGTTCTTCGTGCCTGGTGCCGAGCCGGCGACGGCGATCGTGACCAACATGTTCGGGCATACGCTCGAGGCGCTGGTCTGGGATGAGGGCGCGCAGGACTTCATTCGCGAGACGATCTTCAACTTCGCAGAGCATGGCGCCGCTGTGCCGCTGGAAATCTACTTCAACGACGACACGAACCCCGATCGCATGTACGTTACGACGGCGATGAAGCCGGGTCACCTGCATATCTTCGACATCTCGGAAGGCCCAACGAAGCCGAAGCTGCTGAAGCAGGTCGTCACGGCCGACGGCGCACACCATGTTGGGTTCACGCCTGACTTCAGGTACGGATTCGTCCAGAACTCGTTCATCAACCTGCCGGACATGAGGGACGGCTCGGTCTCGGTGGTGGATCTCGAGAGCGGCGAGGTGGTCGCCTCGATGGACACCCTCAAGAATGCCGGGTTCAACCCGAACTCGCTCACGCTCCTGCCGGAGTGGAACCACCTAGCCGGACACTAGGCAGGTGATGCACTGGGGGGCTGCGCTGGCAGCCTCGCTGGTTCTCGCACCGTTCCAGGCCCAGGCCCATGCCTTCGGCGCGCGCTACGACCTGCCGCTGCCGCTCGGCATGTATCTTGCCGCCGCGGGGATAGCGGTGGCGGTCTCGTTTCTCGGCGCACTGCTCTTCCTCCGTGTCGGGCGGGCGCGCCCTCTGCATCTGGACATCCCGATACCCGCCAAAGTTCGCCGCGCATTTTCGACAGCGCTGGGTATTGTTGGCGTGCTTGGGCTGGCCGTCCTGCTCGGTGCGGCATTCTCCGGGCCGCAGGAGGCCGTGCGCAATTTCGCGACCGTCTGGGTCTGGGTGATCTGGTGGGTCGGGTTCGTGCTCTTCTCGGCCCTGGTGGTCTGCCTCTGGCCGCAGATCGACCCATTTCGCAGGCTTGCGGCGTTCTCGGTGTGGGGAACCGGACGGCCGTGGACCGACAGTGCGGCCAACCTACCGTCAGCTTTCGGCCTGCTGGCGCCGGCAGGGCTGCTGGCGATCGCCTGGATTGAGCTGATATCTGACTGGTCAGAAGATCCGCATGCGGTGGGCCTGCTGGTGACCGCCTATCTCGTGGTCGCGCTCCTCGGCGGGCTAGCCTTCGGGCTACAGTGGTTCTGTGTGGCAGATCCGCTAAGCCGCATTTTTGAGGTGCTTGGCCGGGTTGCGCCGCTCTCGGTGGTCAGCCGCAAGGCCCTGCGCTTGCGCCCACCGGGGGAGGGATTGCTGAACAGGTCAGAGCCGATCCGTGGCGAGGTGGCGCTGGTCACCGGGCTCATCGGGATTGTGCTCTTTGACGGCTTGTCCGAGACTCCGGTCTGGGCCGCGGTGCTGGATTTCGTGAGCGACTCGCAATCTCTGCGCCCGGCGCTGCTCTGGCTGCGCGCCCAGGGCGCGGATTTGATCCAGGTGATTCGCACCATCGGGCTCTTGGCGACCATTGCCGGCTTTTATGGCGCCTACTTGCTGTTAATCTTACTGATGCGAATGCTGGCCGGCGCCAGGCTCACGATCGGTCAGCTCGCGCGAGCCTTCGTCGGTACGCTCCTGCCTATCGCAGTCGCCTATCACCTTTCGCACTATATCTCGTACCTCCTGATCGCCGGACAGCTGGTCTTCCCTGCCGCCTCCGACCCTTTCGGCCTGGGGTGGGACGTCTTCGGTACGCAGAACTGGTCCATCAACATCAGCGTGATCGGAGCAAGGCAGATCTGGTGGATCGGCTTCACGGCCCTGATCGCGGGGCACGCGCTTTCCGTCCTGGTCGCGCACCGGCGCGCACTCCAGCTCTTCAAAGACTCGCGGCGGGCGGCGCTTTCGCAGATCCCGATGACCATTGCCATGGTCGGATTGACGGTGCTGAGCCTGTGGATCCTCTCACAGCCAATCACGAAGTGATTAGAACATAAGCTTGATTCCGCAACCGGCCGAGGTTTAACTGGAAATGCCCCGGCTTTTTTTCTGCGAGGAGTTCAATCGTGTGGTTTCTGGACTGTCGAACGCGGGTTACAGGGGCTTTGAAAAGGAGTGGTGCAGGTCATCACAACCATAGCGTCCTGATCGTAGTTGTAGTGCTTGAAGCGGGGCATTCCGACGGCTCCTTGTCTGTTTGCCTGATCCTAACAAACCGGGATGGGATTTTCGGTTTTTCAACAGCCTCAACGCTCGGCTTTGCGGCGTGCCGGAGCGCAACGTAGGCGCGTCCGACAACAGCCGCTTGTTAACCCCGGAGTTCGAGGTCTTCCCGGATGACCTCGGGATGGCGGAAAGCAATCTCGATGAGCGCTTTTGCTGGCCCAGAGGGTTTACGTCGGCCTTGCTCCCATTCCTGCAAAGTACGCGCAGAAATATGCAATACCTCAGCAAACTCTATCTGGGTCAGACCAGTTTTACCCCGTGCTTCTGCCACCTCATTAGGTTCTACACGACTGGTTCGTGCGGCTTTACCCGCTTTCATTTCTTTGACGGACTGGAGTAGCTTGTTGCCAAGCTCCTCTGCACTCAAAGTCTTGTTACTCATTTTCCAATACCTCACGAATCGACTTCAGGATATGAGCGGGTATGTTGCCCCTGACGGCCTTTTTGTAGATCACCAACAACCAGATCTCACCATTTGCCAGCTTGGTGAAGTAAATAACTCGCACCCCACCACGCTTCCCTGAACCCGCTACCGACCAACGAACCTTTCTACACCCTCCGCTACCTGGGATGGGGTCGCCAATTTCTGGACTGGCTGCCAGCCAAGCAAAGAAAGCGCTTCGCTCCTCCTCAGTCCAGATTTTTCTGGCGTCCGCTTCAAATGTAGGGTTTCGATAATGGTAAGCATGCCAACAAATATACGTCATTGACGGAGTTTTGCAAGATTGGAGTCAAAAAGGGTTAATCGGGATAGGGCGAGGCCTCACGGCCCCGCTCCCCCCACACCACCGGGCATACGGATCACGTACCACGGCGGTTCGGTTGATTGAGTTGTTCAGCGATCCACAAGGTCCGGCAGCCCCAGCGACAGGAAATACTGTCGGGGCAAAGCTTGCGCCGCACCCATTTCTCCAGGTCCTGGATCGGCGATTTCACTTGCGCAAAACCGTAGTAGCCTTTCCAGCCCCTCAGGTACACCGCTAACTCATCAATCACCGTCTGCATCGAAGGACTGTTTATACAGTATAATATACAGTATTGTTGAGGCGTGCCAGCAGAAGAAGCCAACATAGCCACATTTAAACAGTATCGGGTATGCCTATGAAAACTCGTGCCACCGGCCTGAATCCTCACAATCGCTTCCAACCCATTGTCACGGATCGCCAGTGTGATGATGGCTGGTATCAGGATCCGGAGGATGAGCTGAACCCGGACACCCTGGCGACCGAAGTGGTCTATGAAAACGTCCGGTCAATCATCAGCCGCAATACGTCGCCGGATGTACCCTTTGACCAGTCGATCAACCCCTACCGGGGGTGCGAGCATGCCTGCATCTATTGTTTTGCCCGGCCGACCCACGCGTACTGGGACATGTCTCCGGGCCTGGATTTCGAAACCCGCCTGATCGCCAAGCCCAACGCCGCCGGCAAGCTCCGGGAAGAGCTGGACCGGCCCGGTTACCGGGTTTCGCCCATTGCCCTGGGCATGAATACCGACGCCTACCAACCCCTTGAACGGGACCAGAAGATCACCCGCCAGATACTGGAGGTGCTGCTGGAGTACCGACATCCGGTTTCAATCATCACCAAAGGAGCCCTGATCCTGCGGGACCTCGATTTACTCTCCCGCCTTGCCAGCGAGGGTCTCTGCTCGGTGCGCGTGAGCCTGACCACCCTGAGCAACGACCTGAAACGTCGAATGGAGCCCAGAACCGCCGCTCCGGCAACCCGGCTGAAAATAATCAGGCAACTCTCGGAAGCGGGGGTTCCGACCGGCATTATTCTGGGGCCTGTCATACCGTTCATTAACGATCATGAGATCGAGGCAATTCTTGAGGCTGCAGCCAAGGCCGGGGCAACCCGGGCCAGCTGGATTATGCTACGTTTACCTCACGAACTGGACGAACTGCTCCAGGACTGGTTGCACCGGCACTTCCCACAGCGGGCGGAACACGTAATGAACCGGATGCGGGACCTGAGGGGCGGGAAAAACTATGACGCCGCATTTGGCCGCAGAATGACGGGCACAGGCCCCTATTCCGACCTGATCCGCCAGCGGTTCTCGAAGAAAGCACGGCGTCTGGGGCTCAATCTTCATGAGGAAGCGCCCCTGCGAAGCGATCTGTTCCGCCGACCCGGCGGTGAACAAATGGGGCTGTGGTAATCAAATGGAGACCACCGATGCATGGGCCAAGTCGTTTTTCCCTTACCACGGCACGGCTTACCAAGTGGCTGCCAGTCATTGCCGTTCGCAACGGAGGGCAATATTCCGTCCGACAGGATCCTGCTGAGCGCCCAGCATTGCCTCAGCGAATACATTGATGACCTCGACAAGGCCCACGTCGGTCCCTGCTGGCAACAGCGACCACCACATCCGGCTTCAGGATGGCAGGCGGCTGGCCTACACCGACCTGGGTGATCCCCGGGGTTATCCCATACTGTTCGGTCATGGCATGCCCGGTTGCCGGCTGGAAGGCCACTTCCTGCATGAGCGGGCGCGCCACCAGGGATTCCGCATCATTACTCCGGACCGTCCGGGGATCGGGTTATCGGATTACCGGGAGCGCCGGACACTCAGAAACTATCCAGAGGATATCCGGCAGCTGATCGACGCCCTGAAACTGCCGCGCTTCTCCTATATAGGCTGGTCCAGTGGCGGCTCCCGGGCATTGGCCTGCGGCTATGCCCTCTCGGACCGGATGGATCTCGGAGTCTGCCTTTCAGGCTACACCCACTTCCGCGAATTTCCCGGCCATCACAGACTGATTGAGGGCACGCGATGGCCCGGCCCCGGCCTCATGCGGCTGAGCCCGGCCCTGCTGAAGCTCGTCGTCCGGCTGGTCGTCTGGATTTCCCTCCGACACCCCAGCCTGTATATGCGTGAGGCAAAGCAGTTGGTAAGTGAACAGGACAGATCCCTGCTCCGCGCTTGTCTGAGAGGCGAATACTTTCGGCGCGACCAGTTGGAGTGCCTGCAAAGCGGCGGCCAGGCCATCGCCACCGACTTGCTGACCGAGCTGGCAGACTGGGGCTTCAAACTCAAGGGCGTGAAGGTGCCGATCCTCGTCTACCAGGGTCAACAGGACCCTTTCATCCCTGTGGACTATGCCCGTCATCTTGCAGACAATCTGCCCGACGCCGACCTGACCCTGATGCCAGACGCAGGCCACCTGTACCCTCTGTCAGGGCGGTTTCAGGAACACCTGTTTCAACGGCTGAACCATTATCTGAACAACCAGCACAGGGAACTACAAACTGAGCCATGACCCCTGAAATCAATGTTGTCTGGCTGGGCGGCTTTTCGGTCATGATGCTTCTGGATGCCACCCTCGGTTAGATCGCAGCGGACAGATTCCAGACCCCTGCCAGAGCTTCCAGCGCTTCTGAAATCAGAGGCTCGTCCTGCCGGTCACGGTGCCAGATAAAGCTCAAGGCACAGGGCAACTGAATCCCTTCGGCGATGACCAGCCCCTGTTCCTGGCGCTCAGCCATGGCCAGCGCATCCCTGGCAAGACTCAGGCCGACGCCGGCCCGAACCAGATCCAGCATGCAGGCCTCCTGGTCGACCTGGGCGACGCCACGGGGTGCCAGGCCCAGCGGTTCCAGGGTTCCCTTGAGTAACCGGTGGTGAACCGAGTCCTCCGGCGTCACAATCCAGGGCATGGCCGCCAGATCCGGCCACTGTGCAGACAGAATCCTCTGCCCCCAGCCTGCCGGCGCAACGACATAATAATGAAACCGGGTCAGTTCACGGTGGGTCACTTCGGGCGCCAGCACACCCGGGCCGACACCCGGCGGGGCCAGAAAAAACCCGACATCCAGGCGACCATCACGGACCTGCTCCAGAACACTGCCGCTCATCCCCTGCCGCAGTTCGGTCTCCAACTGGGGTGCACGTTCCACCAGCCGGTGCAGAAACGCCCCGAGACGAATGAATTCGGGATCCACAATGGTGCCGATGCTCAACCGGCCCCGCAGGGTACTGTGCAGTGCCCGGGCGCTCTGTCCGAACGCCGCCATGGCGGCCAGCGCTTTCTCGGCAGAAGGTAACAGGGCCTGGCCATCCGGCGTGAGGGCCAGCCCCTGGGGCTTGCGCAGGAACAGCTTCAGATCCAGTTCCTCCTGCAGGTGTTTGAGCTTCAGGCTGACGGCCGGCTGGGTCAGGTGAAGACGGGCTGCGGCACGGGAGACGCTGCCCTCACGGGCTACCGTAACGAACGCCCGCAAGCTCTGGAGGGGGTGCATAATATGCCTCATTCTCATTAAAGTGATATAAGCCTACATTATATCTGGCTTTTAGAAATCTCAATTGCTTTGGCTCCTGATCCACTCTAGCCTGTATGGTCAAATATCCACCAATACTGAAAGAAAGCCCTGAAAGACTCAATAACTGGCGTCATTCGAGGGATTCACGGGAAAAAATCGAGGCATTCATGACCAACGCGACCATCCTCCATTATATCAATGGCGAAATATCACCAGGCACCACAAGCCAGACTCAGGACGTGTTCAATCCGGCCACTGGTCAGGTGACCGGTCAGGTTGCTCTCGCCAATCGTGCGGATGTGGACGCAGCCGTTGCCGCCGCCGATGCTGCCTTCCCGGCATGGGCGGATACTCCGCCGATCCGGCGTGCCCGGGTTATGTTCAAGTTTCTTGAGCTTCTGAACAGGCACAAGGACGACCTGGCCTGGGCCATCACCGCCGAACATGGCAAGGTCTTCACCGACGCCCAGGGTGAAGTGGCCCGAGGCATCGACATTGTGGAGTTTGCCTGTGGCATCCCCCAGTTGCTGAAAGGCGATTACACCGAGCAGGTCAGCACCGGCATTGATAACTGGACCACCCGCCAGCCCCTCGGTGTGGTTGCTGGTGTCACCCCGTTCAACTTCCCGGTCATGGTGCCCATGTGGATGTTTCCGGTCGCCATCGCTGCTGGTAACACCTTTGTACTCAAACCCAGCCCGCTCGACCCGAGCGCATCGCTGATGATTGCCGATCTGCTGCGTCAGGCGGGCCTTCCCGATGGCGTGTTCAACGTGGTTCAGGGCGACAAGGAAGCGGTGGAAGCGCTAATTGAGCACCCGGATGTGCAGGCCCTGAGTTTTGTCGGCTCCACCCCGATTGCCAACCTGCTCTATGAAAAAGGGGCAAAACACGGCAAACGTATCCAGGCCCTCGGTGGCGCAAAGAACCACATGGTGGTGATGCCCGACGCAGACCTGAACAAGGCCGTCGATGCCCTGATCGGCGCCGCCTACGGCAGCGCCGGCGAGCGCTGCATGGCCATTAGTGTCGCGGTGCTGGTTGGCGATGTGGCGGACAAGATCATGCCACGGCTGGCCGAACGGGCCCGCACCCTGAACGTGAAAAACGGCGAGCAACTCGATGCCGAGATGGGCCCGATTGTCACGGCCGCTGCGCACCAGCGCATTACCGGCTACATTAACAAGGGCGTGGCCGAAGGCGCCAAGCTGGTGGTAGATGGCCGCGAGTTTGATGCCTCAAACACCGGAGAAGGCTGTGAAGATGGCTTCTGGATGGGCGGCTCGCTGTTCGATCAGGTAACGCCGGACATGATCATCTATCGGGAAGAAATTTTTGGACCGGTTCTGGCGTGCGTTCGGGTACCGGATATCGCCACTGCCATTCGCCTGATCAACGGCCACGAATTCGGCAATGGTGTGAGCTGTTTCACAGAGAGCGGCAGTGTGGCCCGGGAGTTCGGCCGCCGAATCCAGGTAGGTATGGTAGGCATTAACGTACCCATTCCGGTACCCATGGCCTGGCACGGCTTTGGTGGCTGGAAACGTTCCATGTTTGGCGACACCCACGCCTATGGCGAGGAAGGCGTGAAGTTCTACACACGCCAGAAATCCATCATGCAGCGCTGGTCCGATTCCATCGATGCCGGTGCAGAATTTGTCATGCCAACTGCCAAATAACGACCGAACGAGCTGCGGAGAAAACGCCATGTCCGACAACAAAAAGGCACAGGGACAGCAAGAGTTCGACTACATCGTGATAGGTGCCGGCACCGCCGGCTGCCTGCTCGCCAACCGCCTTAGTGCAGATCCGGCCAACCGGGTATTGCTGATCGAAGCCGGTGGCCGGGACAACTACCACTGGATCCACATTCCGGTGGGCTATCTCTACTGTATCAACAACCCGCGTACCGACTGGTGCTTCCGCACGGACCCGGACGCCGGTCTTAACGGGCGTTCGCTGATCTACCCCCGGGGCAAAACCCTGGGAGGTTGTTCCAGTATCAACGGCATGCTCTACATTCGTGGCCAGGCCCGGGATTACAACCAATGGGCCGAGATCACCGGCGAGGACGCCTGGACCTGGGACAACTGTCTGCCGGATTTCATGCGTCACGAGGACCATTACCGTCTGGATGACGGCGGAGACGCCGATCCGGAACACGACAAATACCACGGCCACGGTGGCGAATGGCGCGTGGAGCACCAGCGCCTGAAATGGAAGGTTCTGGAAGATTTCGCCACGGCCTGCGTGGAAGCCGGCATTCCCCGGACCCGGGATTTCAACCGGGGCGACAACGAAGGCGTGGACTACTTCGAGGTCAACCAGAGAGCCGGCTGGCGCTGGAATACCTCCAAGGCCTTTCTGAGGGAGGCGGAAAAGCGCCCCAACCTCACACTCTGGCACTCAACGCACGTGCTTGGTCTTGAAACAGAAGCCTCCGGCACCGGCCCCCGCTGCACCGGCGTGCGTGTTGACAGGCCCGGCAACGGTGAAGTCGTTGCCAAGGCACAGCGGGAAGTCATTCTCTCGGCTGGCGCCATCGGCTCACCGCAACTGTTGCAGCTCTCAGGAATCGGCCCTGCCGATCTTCTTAACGAGCATGGGATTGATGTAGTGGCTGACCTGCCCGGTGTGGGTGATAATCTGCAGGACCACCTGCAGATCCGGTCCGTCTACAAGGTGAAAGGGGTCACCACCCTGAACACCATGGCCAATTCACTGATTGGCAAGGCCCGGATTGGCCTGGAATACCTGCTCACCCGCTCCGGCCCCATGAGCATGGCACCGTCACAGCTTTGCCTGTTTACCCGCAGTTCCCCGGAACACAGGCATGCCAACATCGAGTACCATGTCCAGCCCCTGAGCCTGGACGCTTTCGGGCAGCCGTTACACGATTTCCCGGCGATAACCGCCAGCGTCTGCAACCTGAATCCAACCAGCCGCGGTACCGTGCGAATTCGCAGCAACGACCCGAAGCAGGCACCGGCCATTGCCCCCAATTACCTGAGCACGCCGGAAGACCGGAAAGTGGCCGCGGATTCGCTGCGGGTAACGCGGCGCATCGCTGAACAACCCACTTTCATGCAATACCAGCCGGAGGAATTCAAACCTGGCCTGCAGTACCAGACAGACGACGAACTCACCAAACTGGCCGGCGATATTGGTACCACCATTTTCCACCCGGTGGGCACCACCCGCATGGGCCGTGCCGATGACGAGCTGGCTGTGGTGGATCCGTATCTTCGAGTCCGGGGCGTGGCGGGTCTGAGGGTGGTGGATGCCGGCGTTATGCCGACCATCACCAGCGGCAACACCAACTCCCCCACCCTGATGATTGCGGAGAAAGCCGCCCGCTGGATCCTGGCCGGCAAATAGAAATGCCAAGAGCCGGTGATCCCGGGAATCGGGAATCGGGAAACGTCGGGTCGGCAGCTGTCGATATGGCCGGAGACTTATTCCGCCAGCCTGACAATGTCGCCGTATTCCCGAACCTGAACCACCCGTTCTGCGACCGGTTCAGAAGCCAGGCTGCAGGTTTCGTTGACCATGGCACTGGCCACCGTCTTCGCCTCAATGCCCCGATACTTGTCCAGGGGCCCAATCAGCAGTCGGTTAACCAATGGCATCGCCTTTATTCCCAGCGCCTCGGCCGTTCGGTGCTCTCGCCGATCCCCCAGCAGCAGGCTGGGGTGGTAGATGGAGAGATAGGGATAGCTGAGCTCCCTCAATGAATCCTCGAGCTCCCCCTTTACCCGGTTATAGAAAATCGTGGAGGAAGAAGACGCGCCGATGGCAGACATCAGAATAAAGGCCCTCGCCCCCTGCGACCTGCCGAGCTCCGCCGCCTTCAGGGGGTAGCCGAGATCCACCTTGCGGAACTGTTGCTGGGAGCCGGCCTTTTTGATGGTTGTGCCCAGACAACAGACAATACTATCAACGCTGAACAGATCCGCATGGTCCGCTAGCTGGTCAAAGTCGATTTCATGCTGCTCCAGTTTCTCGTGGAGGGTCGGCAGTTTGTGCCGTACCGGTGCAATCACCTGTGAAACTTCATCTTTAGCCAGCAAGCCCTCCAGCACCTTGCCACCGGTCAGGCCGGTGGCACCCAATAACATCACTTTCATAACACTCTTCCCTGGATAAACCTGTCCCCATCCTACCAAAAACCCACCGGAACGAGTTCATCATTCCATGTACATCACTGGCCGACAGTGTTGCAGATCTTCCCACCTGGGCCTATAAAAAAGCACCGGGCAAGGCCCGGTGCAAAGACTGACCACAGGTCGTCAGAGGGAGTATTTAAACCGCGTCAGTCGCTGACAGGGCTTTCCTTCATGGCCGCGTGCATGCGGCGACGGAGAATCGGACCAACCAGCACTGGCAGCACCAGACCGAGGCCGGCCACCAGCCATAGCCCGATGGACAGCGGGCTGGACCACAGCACACTCCAGTCCCCGTCGGACAGCACCAGGGCGTGGCCCAGGTTCTTTTCCATCTCCGGTCCTAAGAGCAGGCCCAGGATGACTGGTACCAGCGGGATCTCGAGCTTGCGCAGGAAGTACCCGGCAACACCGAAGGCCACCATGAAGTACAGATCAAAGGTACTGTGGCTGATGGAGTAAACCCCCACGAAGGCTACCATGGTCACGATAGGCAACAGGTACATGGGTGGTATCGAAAGCAGCCGGACAAAGAGGCCCACCAGCGGGATGTTCAACACCAGCAACAGCACGTTCCCGATCAGCAGCGCCGCGATCACGCCCCAGACAATGTCGGCATTCTGGGTGAACATCAGGGGGCCCGGGGTGATGTTGAGGGAGATCAGCATCGCCAGCAGCACGGCGGTGGTTCCGCTGCCCGGCACACCCAGGGTCAGCATCGGCACCAGGGCACCGGAAGACGCGCCGTTGTTGCCGGCCTCCGGAGCCGCCACGCCCCGGATATCACCTTCGCCAAACGTGCCCTTCTTGCCCAGCACCTGCTTTTCCAGGGTGTAGCTGATAAAGCTCCCCAGAGACGCACCGGCGCCGGGAAGCACACCCGCAATAAAGCCCAGAACGCCACCCCGCAGCTGGGTCGGAATGGTGCTGACCAGTTCCCTGAAGCTCAGGGTTATCTTGCCCACAGTCATCTTTTTGCGACCGCCTCCCATGCGCGACTCTACGAAAAACAGCAGTTCGGAAATCGCAAACAGGCCAACAATGGCAAGGATGAAGTCGATACCCTCATACAGCTCCAGAATATCGAAGGTGTATCGCTGGGTGCCGGTGGAGATATCAATGCCAACCGTGGAAACCATGATCCCCAGGGTCGCCGCAATCACCGTTTTCATGGGGTTCTTGCCGGTAATGCCGCCCAGGGTGGCGAACGCCAGCATGAACAGGGCAAAGTACTCCGCCGGGCCGAAGGTCAGGGCAAATTTCGCCAGAATCGGCGCCAGCATGATCAGACCGATCGTGCCGATCAGGCCACCGGTGAACGACGCCACGGCGGAGATGGCCAGGGCATCCGCCGCCCGGCCTTGCTGAGCCATGGGGTAGCCGTCGAGACAGGTCATCATGGCAGGCTCATCGCCCGGTATATTCAGCAGGATTGATGAGATTCGCCCGCCGTACATCGCGCCGGCATAGACCGAGGTCAGCAGGATCATCGCGGTTTCCGGGGGCAAACCCAGGGTGAAGGCCAGCGGAATCAGGATGGCCACACCGTTGGCCGGGCCGAGGCCGGGCAAACAGCCGATCAGGGTACCCACAAAGGCACCGAACAGCGCAAACATCAGGTTATACGGTGTCAGCGCGACTGCAAACCCCTCCATCAGAAAGCTCAGGGTTTCCATCAGTTCACCTCCAGCAAGCCACCGGGCAGGCTCAGGGACAGGCCGAAATTAAACAGCACAAACACCACCACCGCGCTGACCAGACCGGTCATAAACGCCTTGAGGGGCGCACCACCCATGCGCCAGCTGAGGGTGCCCACGGCCAGGGTCGTGGAAATCACAAACCCCAGGGGTTCCAGCAGCAGGGTGTAAACCACCAATACCACCAGTGAAATCGACAGCTCCAGGGCAGATTTACCGACCGGCCACTGAGCGTCCGGATCCGGCCCGATCATCAGATACAGGCTGCCAGCCACCAGCACCACCGAGAGAATGGTGGGGAAGGTTTCCGGTCCCACGCCCTCAGCGCCGCCGAATGGCTCGGGCCACTGTTGGGCAGCCCAGCCATAGACAACGGCGAGGACCAGAAGGCCCAGACCGAGAATGCGATCACCAAAGCTGGTCATTTCAGTAATCCGATTTCGCGGGACAGCTTTTCGATGTCCTGAACCTGGTTACGGACAAATTCATCGAACTGATCAGCGGGCGGATGAAAGGGAATCAGGCCATTGCTCTTCATGACTTTTTTCCATTGCTCGCTGGCGTACAGAGTGTCCACGGCGTTAACCCAGTACTCCTTGGCCGCTTGATCGGCGCCTTTGGGCATGTAGAAGCCACGCCAGTTCGGACCGAGGGCTTCAATACCCTGCTCTTTGGCCGTGGGAATATCACCAAACTTGCCGGGCAGGCGCTCTTCGGACAGGACAGCGAGAACCCGCAGGTCACCGGATTCCATGAAACCGGTGGCTTCCGAGATATCGCCGGTAAAGGCATCCACCTGGCCGCCGACCACCTGGGTCATGGCCTCGCCACCATTGTTGTACGACAGGTAGGGAATACGCGGCAGGTCGTCGGCGCCCGCTGCCTTGGCGGCGATCAGCACTTTCAGGTGATCCCAGCCACCCCGGGCGCTGCCACCGGCAAACTTGACGGATCGGGGATCATCCGCCACGGCATCCATCAGATCATTCAGATTCTTGTATTTCGAATCCTTGCCCACGGCGATGATGCCGTAATCGGCACCCAGGGCACCCACCCAGGTCACCATGTCGGCATTCATGCCCGGAAACTGCTTCTGGGCCAGGCGTGTGGTGGTCGCGGTGGACGCCGCTACCAGCAGTTTGTTGTCCTCGGCCCGCTTGCTCACCGTGTGTGCAAAGGCAACACCACCACCGGCGCCGGCCATATTAACGGTCTGCACGGAGCCATCCACCATGCCCAGCTCCCGCATCACATTGCCTACGCTACGACAGGTAAAATCCCAACCGCCGCCGGGATCGGCAGGCGCCAGACATTCCACTTTTCCGGAGGGTTCCCAGGCCAGGACAGACATACTGACGGCGGCCGCCGCCACAAAAGACAGGGTACGTTTGATCAACATTGTGTCACCTCATGCTTGTTGTTGTGTTCGCTCCCGAGGCAGGCCTGTTGGCTAGGCCGATGGGGCGACTCGCATACAGGTTAAAAGCGGATCGGCACAGTCTTGAAGCTTGTGGTCGTAACGCCTTTAAAGAAACTAATGGCCGTTTTGTTCATAAAGTTCACGGGCAATCCGCGCCACCGTGCATTACCCTGATGAGCAAACGACAACAACACCAGCAGTCCGTATCGTGTTCCGAAAAACCAAACTCAAAACCCGCATGATTCTCACCCTCGGGCTCGTCGGTGCCTTACAGACGATCCTGATTGGCGTGTTTGCCGGCTATTACCTGAGCGAATCCCTGTACGACGAGATCGGCCAGCGGGCCTTGATGGTCGCCAAGACCGTGGCCGCCACACCGGCGGTGATTTCAGGCATTCAGAACCGGGATGTGCCAGAACTCAATCACCTGGCGGCCCGGCTGGCGAAAACCAACGAAGCCCTGTTTATCGTGATCGGTGATCAGAAGGCCATCCGCCTGGCCCACCCGGATCCAACCCGATTGGGTCACTCCATGGCAGACGACGATGGTGATTATGGCCGCCAGGCCCTTGTACATGGTGAAGCCTATGTGGCCAGAGCTCTGGGCAGCCTGGGCGAGTCCATGCGCGGCAAGGCGCCGGTGATAATACCGGGCACCGGCGAGATCATCGGTATTGTGTCGGTGGGCTACAGTCTGGCGCAGGTTGAAGCCACCATTGCACGGTACAATTTTGTGCTTTACGGGGTGATCGGTGTGATGCTGATGATCACTATCCTCCTGGCCATTGTGATTGCCGGTCGGTTCAAACGGGCGATCTTTGGCCTGGAACCCGAGGAAATCGCCCGGCTGTTCCGGGAACGGGATGCAACGCTGCAATCGGTTCGTGAAGGCATCATTGCCATCAACCGGGAAGGTCTGATTACCACCGTCAACCGCACCGCCCTGGACACCCTGGGGCTGAAACCGGAAACACCCCTGGCCGGCCAGCCGGTGCTTTCGGTATTACCGGAAAGCGACCTGTTGTCGGTGCTGGAGTCCGGCATTCCTGATTTCGACCGGGAGGTATGGCTGCGTGGCCGGCAAATGATTGTGAACCGGCTCCCGGTGCGGGACGACAGCGACATCATTGGCGTGGTGGCCAGTTTCCGGCTCCGTGATGAGGTGGACCAGGTCAGCCGCCAGCTGACCCGCATCCAGCAATACGCCGATGCCTTGCGTAGCCAGACCCACGAGTACTCCAACAAACTGCACACCATTGCCGGCCTGATCCAGATTGGCGCCACCGACGAGGCCCTGGCCCTGATCGGGAGCGAGGTCAGCGATCACCAGGCACTGCTGCACCTGCTGCTGGACGCGGTGCCCGACCCGGTCCTGGCCGGCTGCCTGCTGGGCAAATACAACCGGGCCCGGGAAATGGGCCTGCACCTGGACATTGATCCGGGCAGCCAGATGGCTGACATTCCCGAGCAGTTGCCCAGAGACCAACTGGTCAGCGTTCTCGGCAACCTGATCGACAACGCCCTGGAAGCAACCCGGTTGCACACTGGCGAAGGTGGCCGTGTCCAGCTCTCCATGACCGATCTCGGTCAGGAACTGATCTTCGAGGTGGAAGACCAGGGGCCCGGTATTCCCCAGGCGGCCCAGCAGAAGATTTTCGAGAAGGGGGTTAGCAGCAAGGAGGGCGATGAACACGGTATTGGTCTCCACCTTGTGCGATTATTCCTTAACCGCTGGGGCGGCTCAGTCATTGTTGAAAGCCTGTCGACCGGAGGTAGCCGCTTTACTCTATACTTACCCAAGACACCGGAAGCGAGGAAAACCAGTTGACCCCCATTCGACTCCTGATCATCGAGGATGACCGCAAAATAGCGGAGATTCAGCGACGGTTCGTAGAACGACTGGAGCAGGTCGAACTCTGCGGCATCGCCCACACCCTGGCCGACGCCCGGGATCAGATTGATGTTCTGACACCGGACCTGATCCTGCTGGACGTGTACTTTCCAGACGGCAATGGCCTTGAGTTATTGCGGGAACTACGGGCGGCAGACAGCGGCAGTGATGTCATCCTGATTACCGCCGCCAAGGAAGTCGACACCCTGCGCAGCGCTCTTCGGGGCGGCGTGTTCGACTACATTCTCAAACCTCTCGTTTTCGAACGGCTGCAGGAGGCTGTCAACCGGTACCGTGAACACCGGGAGCGGTTGTCCGGTCTGCACCAGGTCGCCCAGAAGGAAGTGGACGCACTACTACCCCGAAGCACCAGTGACGACACCTCCTCCGGGGACGAACGCCTGCCCAAAGGCATTGATGCGCTGACCCTCGACAAGATCCGGGAGGTGATGGCGAGCGGCGGCCACCAAAGCGCTGAAGAGGTTGGAGGCGCCATCGGGGCCTCGCGCACCACTGCCCGCCGCTATCTGGAGTATCTGGTTGGATCCGGGGAACTGTCGGCGGAAGTCACCTACGGCAGTGTCGGGCGCCCGGAACGGCGATACTGTCCCCACCATCACTGAACCGGGGCTCCGTTTAAAGTCGCGTGAGCGCCGCCAGGACGCGGTTCCGACAATCGCAGCCAGTCCACTGCGAGGTCTGTTTGCCAGGCACCTGCCGTACGATTGACTATTATCAAGTGAAATGGCCGGCAAACGATTGAGGCACTGCCCATGGTGGAGCGCTTACAATGCCCGGAGGGCCTCCGGTTACTGCTTACCCCGAACCGTTCCCTGAGCTGGAAAGGCAACATCAGGGTCTGGCTGTGCCTTTTTGCTGTCTCCGCCGTCACCACCACAGGCTTCAGTCTCGCGGGTGCCTGGGTGATCATTCCTTTTGCCGGCCTGGAACTAATCGCACTGGCATCCGGCATCTACCTTACTTCCCGCGATTGTCAGCGGCGGGAAGTGCTGACCATCGACGATACCGATATCCACATCGAGAAAGGCAGGGAGCGGAAACAGGCGGAGTGGACCCTGCCGAGACGGTATGCCCGCCTCCGGGTCAATGCTCCGGAACATCCGTTTGCTCCGGCGAAACTGGCGCTCACTCATCGCGATATGGATGTTCCTCTGGGGCAGTTCCTCAACATTGACGACACCACCATTCTCGTTGAACTTCTGGAATCCCGTGGAGTGGCTATAGAACGTAAAGAGCCCGATTCGCAAATCGGGCTCTGGTTCTGAGTTCCTTTCAGGGATAACCCCCAGCAGTTATTCGTAATGGGCCACAATCCTGTCGATTTCGCCCGCCTTGCGTGCCTCATCCAGCGCCTGCTGCAAATCCGCGATGATGGCCGGATCTGTGTTGGTGCTGAAGGCCAGATACATGGGCGTCTCGCGAAACACCAGCACCGGCTTGAGGCCGGTAATACCATGCTCTTCTTCAGCCACCAGCGGACCGACAAGGCCATCGGTCACCCACAGATCCGCCTGGCCCAGCGTCAGGCGACGTGCATTGACATCACCCGAGATGCCCATAACAACATTGAAGCCCTGGTCCACCAGATACCCGGACATGACATCGCCCTTGTAGCCGGCAATTCTCAGATCCCTGGCATCTTCCAGCGAATCCAGTGTAATGTCGGAGTCCGGTGCGCCAAATAACGTCCATTTGATGGACGCCAGTGGCCCTACCCACTGGAACTGATCTTCCCGCTGATCGGTCCGGGCCGTGCAGAAAAGGCCATGATTTTCCCGATCCTGAACCCAGTCGTAGGCATAGCTCCAGTCCCGCATTTTCATCACGTAATCGTATTCCACACGGGCAAGTATGGCCTTCACCATATCGGTACAAATACCGGTAATGTCTTCTTCGCTGTGGGCGAAGCCTTTTCCGGATTCAGAGGTGTTATAGGGCGGGTAGTTTTCAGTAAAAATATACAGGCGTTCGGCCGCCAGAGCGGTCTGGCCGAGAGCAGACATTGCCAGCGCCATCACGCCGCATTTAATGCCTCTCATAACCTTTGAGGAGACCGATTCACGTTCAGTGGGCATTCTCTTGTCCTTTTCGACGATTCAGATGGAATGAAGATCGAGCGCCTGGAATCAATTCAGCGATAGCCATAGGCAGCAATATGGTTGAAAAAGCGGCAGTTTGGCACTTAACGCCAGCCATTATGGTCAATTCTGCCAGTAAAACCCATGATTGCGCGTCCCGCTGAAAAAGTCAGTGACAAAACGTATCTGAAAAGAGTGCCCGGGGGTTCAAAGGCCGCCGGCGGGCCATCGTTGGTCCCTGTCTTTGGTCGTCGGGTTTCGTTTGGCTGGCCTGTATTGAAATTGACGTCTCAAGGGAGACTGGGCAAACTCAATCGGGCACGTTTCCCACGATCATTTCCTCCCAATAATGAACAACAAGGCAAGTGCCATGGATTTTGTCAGAACCCCCGAAAAACGCTTTGAACGCCTGCTGGATTATCCCTTTGCCCCGCATTATGTGGAGTTGGATGGGCTGCGCATGCACTACGTGGATGAGGGCCCAGCCGAAGCCAGCCCGGTCCTCATGATGCATGGTGAACCCTCCTGGTCCTATCTTTACCGCCACATGATTCCGGTCTGTGCGGCGGCCGGCCACCGGGTGATCGCACCGGATCTGATCGGCTTCGGCAAATCGGACAAACCAACAGCCATCGATGATTACAGCTATCAGCAGCACATGGACTGGATGCAGGCGTTCATTGACCAACTGGAACTGGAAAACATTACGCTGGTGTGCCAGGACTGGGGGTCTTTGCTCGGCTTGCGGCTCGCGGCAGAAAACCCGGACCGTTTCCGGGCCATCGTGGTGGGTAACGGGATGCTGCCAACCGGAGACCAGAAAGCGCCGCCGGCCTTCAGGATCTGGAAGAACTTCGCGCTGCACAGCCCGTGGTTCCCCATTGCCCGGATCATCAACACCGGCTCGTTCCGGAAACTGGGCCCCGATGAACTGCGAGCCTATGACGCACCTTTTCCAAACAAGAAATACAAAGTGGGTGCTCGGGCCTTCCCACGCCTGGTTCCGATGCACCCGAACGACCCGGCGAGCGAGGCCAACCGTAACGCCTGGAAGGTACTGGAGCGCTGGGAAAAGCCTTTTCTGACCACCTTCAGCAATGGCGACCCGATTACCCGCGGGGGTGATGCCTATATGCAAAAGCGAGTTCCGGGCGCGAAAGGCCAGCCCCATGTCACCCTAAAGGGTGGTCACTTTCTTCAGGAGGATTCACCCGTGCCCTTTGCCCGGGCAATCAATAACCTGCTCGCCACCCTGACCTGACCGGTGCCACTCAGTCCTGGCCGACCGGCATCCTGGGCCGGTAGTGCCAGGACGACCAGCTATACAGCCCCAGTGCGATCCAGATCACCACAAAGCTGACCAGTTGGACATCGCTCAATGGCTCGCCGAACACCAGTAGCGCAATAAAAAACTGCAGGGTCGGGTTGATGTACATCAGGAAGCCGACCGTCGCCAATCGCAAACGCCGGGCGGCGCCTGCGAACAGCAGCAACGGGATGGCAGTGACAATGCCACTGGCCATCAGCAGGGCAGCGATGTAAGCACTGTTGCCAAAATGGGACAGCCCTTCGCGCGCGAGCCAGCCAAAGGCAAGCAGGCCCACGGGAAGCAGTAGCATGGTTTCCACGAACAGGCCGGACAGACCATCCAGTACCACCTGTTTGCGCAGCAGGCCATAGGTTCCAAAGCTGACAGCCAGCGCCAGGGAGATCCACGGCAGTTGCCCGAGCATCACCAACTGGATAAGGATACCTATGCCCGCCAGCACCACGGCGGTCATCTGCCATGGCCCCATGCGCTCACGAAGCACCAGCATACCCAGGGCAACATTCACCAGCGGGGTCAGGAAATAGCCGAGACTGGCCTGCAGAACATGGCGGGTTTCCACGGAATAGATATAGATGCCCCAGTTAGCCGCAATGAGCAAGGCGCAGCCCAGCACCCGCCAGAGCTGTGCCGGGTTGGCGAGGGCGGCCCGCACTGCGGACCAGCGCTGAAGCCCACTGATGACAAGGGCAAGGAAAACGCAGGACCAGATTATCCGGTGAATCAGGATCTCAAACGCCGGCACCCCCTCAAACAGGGCGAAGAACAGAGGGAAACAGCCCCAGATGGTATAGGCACTAAGACCATACCAGACGCCTTTGGTCACTTCCGTCATCCGTGAATCATTCCGGGAATCCTTGTTAAGCCGGTTTTTTCTGGGTAACCACCAAGGCCACGCCGACAATCGCAATCAGGCCGCCCGTCATGGCAAGCCCACCCAGTCGCTCATCAAACAGCAGATAGGCTTCCAGCGCGGTTACCGGCGGCACCAGGTAAAACAGACTGGCAACCTGAGAGGCGGCGCCCTGGCGGATCAGCCACATCAGTAGCAGGATGGCGCCGATCGACACCCCGAACACCAGCCAGGCCATGGATAACTGGAGTTGCAGGCTCCACTCCACCTCGCGGGTTTCCAGGGTGAATGCGCCGATCGCAAAGAACGTGGCTGCGGCGGCGTACTGAATCAGGGTGCCCGCCACCAGATCGGCGCCGGTGCCATGACGCTTCTGGTAAACCGTGCCCATGGAGATACCCGCAAGTGCAAAAAGCGCCCAGAGCAGGCTCCAGGGTGAAAATCCTGAACCGGCGCCGTTAGCACCAAATTTTTCAAGCAGAACGAGGGCAACACCCACCAGGCCCAGGGCCAGCCCAACCCACTGCCGGGCACTGACGGATTCTTTGAGAATGGCAACGGCCGCAGCCGCGGTCACCAGGGGCTGCAGACCCACGATCAATGACACGATCCCTGAGGCCATGCCCCCCTGGATGGCGTAATACACGCCGCCGAGATAGCAGCCATGCACCAGCACGCCGGTAACCGCCAGATGGCCGGCACCGCGCCAGCCCGGCCAGCGGGTTTTCATGATCCAGGCCAGCCCCGCAAGCAGCACCAGCGTCATCAGCATGCGGATCAGCAGCAGGGTAAAGGGCTCGGCAAACGGCAAACCATACTTGGCGCCGATAAAACCGGTACTCCACAGCCAGACAAAGAGTGCGGGGACAAAAAACGAGTAGAACAGTGAGCGCATGTATCGCAACCGGATTCGATGTATCTGTCAGTCAGCTTAGTTTATAAGTTAGCAGGCAAACAAAACAGATACAGAAAACCCGTTTCACGACCAGTACAGATTGTCACGGGCGAACCTCAGGGAGCTTCACTTCGATGTCGGGCTCGCCACGATGCCAGTTTCCTCGCCAGGTCACGTCCGGCGTATCGCCAGGCCGGGGCTCAATGGCTATCGAAACGGTTCCGAAGCTGGTCGGTGCCGGTCCGAACCGGATGGGTTTGCCCTGTTCGAGCCAGCGGGGCGGGACGCCCGCACAGAAAACCAGCCGGTCGCCCTCCTCCCGTACGAAGCAGTTGCGTACCATCATTACCCACTCTGCCGATGCCCAGACATGGTGCCCGTCCCCCATACAACCGCCTCCGGTTCCGGGATGAATGGCCTCTGGCCACTGTCCGGTAGGCGATGCCAGCCCGGCGACGGCGTCCACCAGTTCCAGATAACGGAGGTCCCCTGCCCGCAATAGCACCTGGGCAACATGGAATGTCAGGTAGGCATTGAGGCCCGAGTGAATCATGTCCTGGTAGAAGGCCCCTTTCACGAAGCACTTCTCAAGCAGGAATTCGACACAGTCCAGCAACCTCGGGTCATCCGGCCTGCACAGCTGGGTGGGATACCCTATCGCCAGCGAACCGATGGCGCCTGCATCCAGCCGGCGGTAAGGTGACGCCGGCATGCCCGGGCGTTTCAGGCGCTCAGCACAGGTTGCCAGGCTGCGATCAACGGTCTGGGCAAATTCCCGGGCACCGGCGCCGAAGTGCTCGCTGGCTTCCCGGTCGACAGGTCTGAGCAGCTCCTCAGCGGCTTTCAGGCCGGCTATCCCCCAGAAGTCGTCCCAGTAGTAATAGTCATTGGGCCCCAGGTGCTCGGCGCTGAAGCCGGCCGGCAACAGACCTGCATGGGGCTTGTCCAGGGTATCGCTCAGACGCTTTTTCTGGATCCAGCGGGCGCCCTTGCGCACCGGTTCTTGCCATCGACGGTGCAGGGCCCGGCCGGTCAGTTCGTGGAAACGCCTCAGAATCCAGAGCACCTCGCCGTTCGCGTCCCACTCCCCTTCCTGGGAACGGAAATAGCCGTTTTTCAGTTGCCGGTGGGGAAACTGATGCAGCGCGCGCTCGGCGCGGTCCGTCAGCCCGACGCAGAGCAAGGCGTGAATAATGAACGCGGCATCGCGGAACCAGAAGCGCTTGTAGGTGTAGGGGCCGGGATAGACATCCTCCGGTGAGTGCAGCACCAGGGAGTGGATAGCGGCATCGTAGAGGAACTGCCAGGATTCATCGGGGCATTCCAGTTGGGCATACCCTTCCAGGGCACCGAGCCAGCTGTCCGGCCGAATCGCCGGAGCCGACTCGTCCGACAGCGGAACCCTTACGGTAAGCTCCGAGACCTCTCCGGCCCGCATCGGAAACAGCGCCGCTGCCGTGACCATGCCAACATCGCATTTGCCCTGGCTCTGGTCTTGATTGTCCTGGAGGTGAATCCGCACATCGCCCTGCCGATAGTCCGAGACGTGATGACGCTCGGCCGGCCGGCTGAAAAACACGGTCTGCTTTCTATCAACGGTCCAGGCATCGCGCTGCCCCGACAGACTTACCCGATTGATAAAACTGATGCCCTCCGGGTTTGCCGGTCGCAGTGAGAGCACCAGTGAGCCAGAGGTTCCTGACCTCGCCCTCAGCAACAGCTCACAAACCGGCTTGCCATTTTCCACCACGACCCGGGAGCGACTGGTCAGGCTCAACCCGCCCAATTCTGAATCGGTCACTACCACGGGACCATCCTCAAACGCCTGACGCTGCCGGGCAGTCTTGCAGCGGGAGGGCAGCAAGCAGCGGCCGTCATCGGCCAGCACCCAGGCATCCAGAGACCATCCGTCATAAAAAGGTGTCAGCAGGCCCCGGGGATCAACCACCGGCAACTCGGCCACATCCGGCTGTCCGATGGCCGTCCAGTTACGGTTACTCAGGTTGATATGGGTAATGGAAAACGCCCGGGGAATAAACGCCACGTCCCCGGGGTCAAACTGCCGCTCAATCCAGTATGGCCAGACCCAGTCCAGGTTATGCTGAATCACCCGGCTGTTGATCAGTCCCCGGGCATGGAACACCACACCGGCTCTCAGCAATTCAATCGGCTCCCCCACCTCCGAAGGCTGGGCAAAACTGTGCAGTTTTGCCAACAGCGCTATGGGATCCAGAAAACCATGGCGATGGGCCATCCGTTTCACCAGATACCGCCAGGGCAACCACTTCATCCAGCTCATTGCTTCGTCTCCCGGTCCGTTGGCTCGGTCTCGACTTTGTACCGGGCCAGTGCCCGCCGGGCGAGGCGATTGAGAAACACCACCGCCAATACCGTACCTGCGAAACCGGCACCGTAAATAGCCCACTCAAGAGGCGTTCGGCCGGACTCCCTCATTCCCAGAGTCGACAGATCCGCCGCCAGTGAGCCCAGATACACGTTGTGAAGCGAGAACGGAATAACACCAAAAAATGTGCCCGCAACGAAGCCACCAAACGAGAAATTGGTGAGACCGAACAGAAAGTTGGAAAGTTTTCCCGGAAAGAAGGGGATCAGACGCGTCAGCAACACGATTTTCCAGCCATGGGGCGCCATCTCGTTGCTCACCATGGAAAGCCGTGCGCGATTGCGGATATACACATGGGCGTGCTCACCGAGAAAGTGCCTCGCAATCAGGAAAGCGGCCGCCGCCCCCAGTGTGGTGCCGATCACCACATAGGTGGTGCCCTCAAGCACACCGAAGACGAAACCGGCGCCGGTTGTCAGCAGTATGCCCGGGAACAGGAACACCATGGCGAGCACCATGATGCCGATGAACAAAACCGCCGCCCAGAGCCCCTGGGCATCAAACCAGCGCAGCAGGTCCACGACCTGCTTGTGAACGCCCAGCGCGTAGAGCAGACCAACAACCAATCCGACTCCGGCGATGCTGGCCGCCATCCACAGAAACGGCGATTTCTTCCAGTCACTCATGCTCTAACCCTAACGCGAGAGCGCACCGGGTCTCAAAGGGACGAGCCGGCGCCCGTCTGTTCAGGGAGTACTGAGTATCGACTGAAGTTTCTGGGTCAGCTCCACCGCTTCCGCCCCGAGTGGCGTCAGGTAGCCGCCATCCCTCTGGCTGATCAGTCCCTTGGAATACAGGTTCTCCGCGGCCCTCACCATTTCCGGAGCCGCCGAGTGGGCATGCACCTTCAGCCCTTCCTGGTTCGAGGTGGACGGGAACCGACCCAGAAGATTGAGTTCCGCGAGATGATCAACAGAGAATGGCATGGCATTTCCTCGTATTATGGTCAGGGATTTACACTCAGCATAGCCGATTCACACCATGAAGCTTTCACGAATTCTCAGCAACCGTAATGGAATCAGTCGCAGTCAGGCCAATTTCCTGATCGCCTCCGGCCGGGTAACTGTGAACGGCGCCCCATGCAGGGAACCTGCATCTGAGGTCGACCGGTTTGCACGGGTACAGGTGGATGGAGAGATAATTCAGGCCGGCGAGCCCGCCCGCTATCTCATGCTCCACAAACCCGCTGGCTACCTCAGCGCCACGCTCGATGATACGCACAAAACTGTTCTGGATCTGATTGCCCCGGCGTTACGCCCCGACCTGCACATTGCCGGAAGACTGGACCGGGCCAGCACCGGCCTGCTGATCCTCACCAACGACGGCCAATGGTCACGGCTGCTCACGGAGCCCCGGGTCAAGATCCCGAAGGTGTATCGGGTAACCACCGCCGGCCCTATATCGAAGCAGACAGAAACGTTGTTTGCCCAGGGCATCTGGTTTGAATTCGAACAACTGACGACCTCGCCGGCCCAGCTGGACGTACTCGACACCCGGGAAGCGCGGGTTACGATCTATGAAGGGCGCTATCATCAGGTAAAGCGAATGTTCCATGCCGCGGGCAACCGCGTAACTGCCCTGCATCGGGAAAGCATGGGGGACATCCGGCTGGACGAAGCGCTGCCACCGGGTGATTACCGGCCCCTGACTATCCAGGAGGTCTGCTCCGTCCGCAATTGATCTGGCCTGGCCCCAGCTTGTGCCTGGGGCTCAATGGAGGCGACGGCGATCCGGTCAGATGCTGCCAGCCCGCTTGTCCGGTTCCTCTTCAAGCTCCTCCTCGGTATCACTCCACTGCTCCGAAAGAGCTTCATAGGCCTCGGAAAACCCCTTACGGGCACGTTCCCATGCAGATGCTGAACTGGCTTTGAGCTCCTGATACCAGTTCTGCACACGCGCCCGTTGTTCCCGCAGTGATTCCAGGCTCTTCTGGGAGCGCTCCCGGGCGAGGTCGCTCATGTCGTCCCAGTTTTCCGAGAGCTGTTGCTCAAGTTCCTCGATGCGCCGATCCAGAGCAGACAGTGTTTTATTGATGGAATCTTCTGCCTGCTCTTTCTGATCGGAACCATACTCTTTCAGGGCCTTACCCAGCTCCCGGGTTTCCTTCTTTAACGCCTCCACAGACGAATCCGAAGACGAATCCGAAGCGGACTCGGCCAGAACGGCCGCTGGGACCATCCCCACAAACACCAGGGTAAGCACATAAGCTAATGGCTTCATCATCATTAATCACTCCTGAATGTTTCCCTGAACTTTAGCAGCCTTGTCTGGTTACATACACCTTAACTAACCCTAATGCTGACTCACGGCTGACCTGAAAAAAGCCTCTGCACGACGGCGTCGCAGACCTCATCCTGATTCAGCCCTGCGCCTTTCACAATCAGGTCCGCGTAGCGGGAGTACAAGGCAAACCGCTCTTCAAACAACGCCTCCAGGGACTGATCCGGCCGCCGGGAAATGCCCCGCATGCTGTGATCACCGATTCGGTCCATGACCAGATCCAGCGGTATATCCAGAAAGACCACTGTCCCGTTCGCCTTGAGGTGCGCCATGGCACGGGCGCTGTAGACTGCACTGCCGCCGGTGCTGATCACTTTGTGCTGAACATCCAGCTTGAGCAACACCTGCTCCTCGATGTGGCGCAGGGCTTCATAGCCATCCTGGTCTATAATTTCCTGCAGGGTGCGCCCGGCGTCTTCCTGGATGAGCAGATCGGTATCGATGAACCCCAGTCCCAGTCGCTTGGCCAGCAACACCCCAACGGTGCTCTTGCCGCTACCGGGCATGCCGATAAGAACAAGGTTTCGGGTGTTGGTCTGGTTATCCATGATTTTTCCCGGTAAATGAGAACTGGCTGGCGATACCCGGAACGTAACATTTTTCCGACAAAGTGCGCGCTTTATTCAACCTCGCAAGGCCGTATAATCCCGGGAAAGCCGGCTTGCAAGAACGCCTTGAGCCGACCGTTGACCGCATCTTTCACGAGTGAATCATGATAACCGGCAGATCACGACTGATCCCATCACTGGCCGCTTTGCTGTTTGGCCTTTCCGCACCCATCCTGGCGGATGGCATCAAGCGCATTGCCCACCCGGATGGCACGGTCGAATTCACCAACGTGAAAAGCACCAGCCAACCCCGGGCCTCCACCGGTAACGATACGGTTTACCGGTACACGGATGAAAACGGCGTGGTGGCCTACAGCGGCATCCAGCCAGCCGGCGCGGAGTTCGATGTCATCAGGTTTCATTGCTATGCGTGTGATCCGGAGTCCACGGTAGACTGGCGCAAGACACCGCTTTTCACCAAACCTTTCCGATCAGAGATCCAGTCAGCCGCCCGGGAATTTGGTGTCGATCCGGCCCTGGTCCGAGCTGTCATTCACGCCGAATCAGCCTTCAACGAGAAAGCGCTTTCGCCGATTGGCGCCCAGGGGCTGATGCAGCTTATGCCTGGCACGGCTGAGGAGCTTGGCGTCCGCAACGCACTGGCCGCGGCGGAGAACATCCGGGGCGGCGTCCACTACCTGGCAAGGATGCTCAACCGTTTTAACGGCGATACCCGACTGGCCACCGCCGCCTACAATGCCGGTCCCGGCGCTGTGAGCCGTTACCGGGACGTTCCCCCATACGCCGAAACGAAGGCCTATGTCGAGAGGGTTGGCATCCTCCACGAGCGCTACGCTGCCCGATAGGCCCTTTGGAGGTCAGAAACCAATGAACTTCAAACGTCTGGAATCCTTTATCTGGGTGGCCACACTCGGGAGCTTTCGCAAGGCCGCCGAACGTCAGTACACAACCCAGCCTGCCATTTCCAACCGCATCGCCGCACTCGAGGAAGAGCTGGGCGTCAAGCTGTTCGAGCGGGAGTCAGGCCATACACAGTTGACCAGCAAGGGGCAGGAATTGCTGCCCTACGCCGAAAAAATTGTTTTCATGGCCCAGCAGCTGCGTAAACGGGCCGACCGGGTTGCCCTGCTGTCCGGCATTCTTCGGCTGGGCGTCTCGGAAACCATTGTCCATTCGTGGCTGCCCCGTTTCTTTCGGGAGTTGAACGAGACAGTACCCAACCTTGATGTTGAGATAACCGTGGATGTTACCGGGAATCTTCGCACCGGTTTGCTGGACCGGAGTCTGGATCTGGCCTTCCTGATGGGCCCGGTCTCCGAACCGAAGATCGAAAACCGCGAGCTCTGCAGCTTTCCACTGGTATGGGTGGCCAGCCCGGAGCTGAACCTGCCCGACAGTCGCCTGGATCTCAAGGAACTGGCGCAATGGCCCATCATCACCTACGCCAGAAATACCAGACCATTTGCCGAGATCAGCCAGAAGTTCAGTGAACTCGACGAACTGCCCGCCCGGTTCTATTCGTCCAGTTCCCTCGCCGCCTGCCGGCAATTAACCCTGGATGGCATCGGCATTTCCACGCTCCCCCTGAGCGTGATCGAGCACGAACTGGACAACGGCAGACTGGTTCAACTCCAGACATCATGGACGCCATCGGAACTTGCCTTTACCGCCTCTTACCCAGGCGTCCCCTTTAACCCGGTCGCGGAGCTGGCAGCCAACCTGGCTGTCAGGGTCTCCAGTGAGTATGCACAAGCGCCTCATCACGAAATGTTATCGTCAGGTCTAAAAAACGATAATTAGACATTTTCACGGCTCGGTATACCCTGAAAATTAGTTGCAGATAACAATTTCAATCAGGGGTTACCGACATGCACACAAGTGCGTATTCCGATTTCAAGGCCAGCCTGCTTGAGCAGGCCTCAGAACTGCGGGCACGCATTCGCTCGGGTACGCACACCGCCACCACAAGCGGAGTCGCGAACAGCCTGCTTCAGGGCAACGTGGTCATCCTGCCCTCCGAGTGGGCGGGAGAATTTCTTCTATACTGTCAGAATAACCCGGTTGCCTGCCCGCTGATCGGCGTTTCCCGGCCCGGCGACCCGAACCTGCCTGACCTGGGCCAGGACCTGGATATCCGCACCGATGTACCCGAGTACCAGGTCTTCAGGAATGGCGAGCGCAGTGAAAAAGTCAGTGACATTAAAAGCCTGTGGCAGGACGATTTCGTTACCTTTGTTCTTGGCTGTTCGTTTTCCTTCGAAGACGCCCTGAGCCGGGCAGGCCTCTCGGTGAGAAACGTCGAACAGGGCCTGAATGTTTCCATGTTCCGCTCAAACATTACCACCCGACCCTCAGGCCGATTCCACGGCAACATGGTGGTTTCAATGCGCCCTTTCGCCAGTGCCGATGCCATCCGGGCGATCCAGGTGACGACACGCCTTCCCAAGGCCCATGGAGCACCCGTACACATTGGCGATCCGGAACTGATTGGAATTCAGGACATCAACAAACCCGATTTCGGAGATCCGGTAACCATCCGGCCGGGCGAGCTTCCGCTGTTCTGGGCCTGCGGAGTTACCCCCCAGTTGGCTCTGGAACATGCCCGCCTGCCGATCGCAATAACCCACGTACCGGGAAAAATGCTGCTGACAGAGCGGCTGAATGAAGAGCTGGCGGTACTCTGAGCCACCAGACCCTTTGAAGGTGACAACAACAAAAGCACAGGAGATTCGTTATGTTTAAACAACTCGCTACAGCCACCCTGGTTACCGGGGCGCTGTTCACCTCATCCGTCCAGGCCGACCAGTGGCACATGCCGACGCCCTATGGCGACGCCAACCTGCCCACCCAGATCGCCTATGAGTTTGCCGAGGACATCAAAAACGGCACGGATGGCGACATCGACATCACAGTTCACTCTGGCGCGTCCCTGGTCAAGCACCCGGAAATCCCGAGAGCCGTCCGGACCGGTCAGGTGCAACTGGGAGAGATTTTCATCGGCATCATGGGTAACACTCATCCGGTCTTCAAGCACGATAACATTCCGTTCCTGGCAACAACCTTTGAAGACGCCGAAAAGCTCTGGGAAGCCGCAAAACCCGAGATTGAGAAACAGCTGGACAAGGAAGGCATGACGCTGCTGTACGCTGTCCCCTGGCCGGCCCAGAGCCTCTACACCCAGGCACCGGTAAACACACTGGAAGATCTCAGGGGCCTGAAGATGCGCGCCTACAGCCCGTCGACTTCGCGCCTCGCGGACCTGATGAACACAACACCCACCACCGTACAGGTTCCCGAAATTCCGCAGGCGTTCAGCACCGGTATTATTGACGCGATGATCACCTCACCATCCACCGGCGCCAACGGCCAGGCGTGGGATTACCTCTCCCACTATACTGATATAAAGGCCTGGATTCCCAAGAACGTTGTTGTTGCCAATAAACGGGCGTTCCGCCGGCTGAGCGACGAGCAGCGGAAGGTTATCCTTGATGCTGCCGCCGCGGCCGAAGAGAAAGGCTGGAAAGGCGTTCGCAAAACCGCCGCCGAAGACACGGCAACCCTTGCAGAACATGGCATCATCGTCTCCGAACCGTCGGATGAACTGATGGCCGAGCTTCAGAAGATCGGGGACATCATGGTGAAGGAGTGGGAGCAGGAAGCTCCGGAGGAAGTCGGCGCCATTCTGTCCCGCTATCGCTGAAGATTCATTCACAGGGAGCTTCCTGACGGCTCAGGGGCTCCCCTGAGAGGCATCGGTCATGAGCTCTCTTCGAGACAAGTTCTACCTGGCATCCGGCTACGCATCGGGCTTCTGTATCGCGCTGATCATGGTGGTGATCCTTGCCCAGATCGTTGGGCGCATATTCGGTTTCATCATTCCATCAGCAGAGAACGTGTCGGGTTACGCCCTCGCCGCATCCACCTTTTTCGGCCTGGCCTACACCTTTCACGAAGGCGGACACATCAGGGTAACACTGGTCATTCAGAAGTGGAGCGGACGCCCGCGTTATATCCAGGAACTGTCAGTGCTGATTTTCGGCTTCGGACTCGCCAGTTACATGACGTTCTATAGCTGGCACATGGTCTGGGAATCCTACATCTTCGGGGAAGTCTCCCACGGCTATATCCCGATACCGCTCTGGATACCCCAGATTCCGGTCGGGCTGGGCATGCTGGCCCTGAACATCGCCATCCTCGACGACCTGATTGCCGTCATCCGGAAGCGCACACCGTCCTACCAGCAGCATGAAAACGAAATCAACCTGGAGGAAGTGTAATGGACGTTGCGTTTCTCTCCATTGTCCTGGCCGTCTCCATGATCCTGATGCTGGCGCTCGGGGTCTGGGTCGCACTGACCCTGGTCGCCATCGGCGTCCTGGGATTGCTTCTCTCCGGAAATGACCAGATTGGCCTGCTGTTTGCCACATCCAGCTGGGGCGCCAGCACTGGCTGGTCGCTGACCGCACTGCCGATGTTTATCTGGATGGGAGAGGTTCTGTTCCGGACGCGGCTGTCCGAGGACCTGTTCAAAGGTCTGGCGCCCTGGATGGGCGGCCTGCCGGGCAAGCTGCTGCATGTGAATATCCTAAGCTGCGGCATTTTCGCCGCCGTCTCAGGTTCTTCCGCAGCCACCGCGGCAACCATCGGTCGCATGACACTGCCGGAACTGAAAGCTCTGGGGTACAGCGACAAAATGGCGGTAGGCACCCTGGCCGGCTCGGGCACACTGGGGCTCCTGATCCCACCGTCCATCATTCTGATTGTCTATGGCGTTGCCGCGGAGGTGTCCATCGGCCGGCTGTTCGTCGCCGGCACACTGCCCGGGCTCATGCTGGTCATCATGTTCATGGGCTACACCATGATCTGGGCAGCCCTGAACAAAGATCAACTGCCCAAGAGCAAAAAGGAACACATTTCGTTTAGCGCCAAAATCAAGGCACTGAGAATGCTGCTTCCGATTCTCGGGCTGATCATTTTTGTGCTGGGTTCTATCTATACCGGTTTTGCGACACCGACCGAGGCGGCGGCCCTGGGTGTCTTCGGCGCCCTGATTCTTGCGGCGACGACCGGCTCCCTGAGTGTCCGGAGCTTTCAGGACAGCCTGCTGGGCGCCGTAATAAGCTCCTGCATGATTGGCCTGATCCTGGTTGGCGCGCATTTCCTGACGCTGTCCATGGGTTTTCTCGGCATCCCCAGGGAGCTGGCTGCCTGGATCGGCGGCATGTCCTTGTCCTCGTTTGAGCTTCTGGTAAGCCTTACGATCCTGTTTGTTCTCCTTGGTTGCTTCCTCGACGGTATCTCCGTCGTGGTTCTCACCGTGGCGGTTGTCATGCCAATGGTTCAGCAGGCGGGCATCGATCTGCTCTGGTTCGGTATCTTTATCGTACTGGTGGTTGAGATGGCCCAGATTACGCCCCCGGTGGGCTTCAACCTGTTCGTCATCCAGTCCCTGACAGGCAAGGACATTCTTTACGTTGCCCGGGCAGCGCTGCCTTTCTTCCTGCTGATCATGGCGGCGCTTTTCCTGATCGGCTGGTTCCCGGAGATTGCCACCTATCTGCCTCAGACCATGAGTCAGAGATAATGCACCAAACAACGTTTTCCGGAGATACGCGATGAAACTTAATTGCGACATGGGTGAGAGTTTCGGCACCTGGACCAAGGGCATGGACGCCGAAGTCATGCCCTACATTGACATGGCCAGCATCGCCTGCGGTTTCCACGCCTCCGATCCACTGACCATGGACCATACCGTGAAGCTGGCGCTGGCCCGGAACGTGACGATCGGCGCCCACCCCGGCTACCCGGATCTGCTGGGGTTCGGCCGCCGGGACATGGACTGCCGGCCGGACGAGCTCAAGGCCATTCTGGTGTACCAGATGGGGGCCCTCGATGGCATTTGCCGGGTTCACGGCGCGGCCATCGAATACGTGAAGCCCCACGGCGCTCTCTACAACCGGATGATGGTCGACAACACGACCCTGTCCGTCGTGATGTCGGCCGTCCGGTCCTATGCGCCACACTGCCCCCTGGTGGTCATGGCAACGCCCGAATGGCCGCAGGTTCAGGAGCGGGCTGAAGAATACGGCATTCAGGTCTGGTTCGAGGCGTTTTCAGATCGCGCCTACAGCGACGAGGGCAGACTGGTGAAACGGTCGGTCCGGGGCGCCGTCCACGAGACCACCGAGGCGATCGAACAACAGGTCACGCAGATCATCCGGGAAGGCACCGTCACCACCATTTCCGGAAAGCGGATCCCGATCAAGGCGGACACCATTTGTATTCATGGTGACAGCTACCACGCGGTTGATGCCGCACGGCACATGCGCCGGGTCGTCGAGTCGGCATGAAGATTGAGTCGGTCAATGAAAACACCTGCATGGTGTACCTTGGCGATCAGATCGGCGCTGAGTCCGCAAGGCTGGTGAAACAGGTAACCGACGGAATTCGCCGCTCCATGGCGGATATCCTGGTGGACCTGATCCCCTCGTATACCTCGATTCTGGTGACATGGGATCTTGAAAGCGCCGACCGGTTCGAAATTGCCCGCCGGCTGAGGAGCGCTGCCAGCGAGACTGAAGACGCAAACGCGGAGGGCGCATCAGCACGCGTCGTTGAGCTACCCGTGTACTATGGTGCGGAGGTCGGACTTGACCTGAGCGAGGTCTGCGACTACTCCGGGCTGACGGAGGAAGAGGTTGTCCGCATCCATAGCGAACCGTCGTATCAGGTCTATGCCATCGGGTTCGCTCCGGGTTTTGCCTACCTGGGAAGCACCGATGAACGGATTGCCATTCCGCGGAAATCGACCCCCCGACTGAAAGTACCCACCGGCAGCGTCGGCCTGGCCGGGACACAGACCGCGATTTACCCAAGCTCCACACCGGGTGGCTGGCAGATCATCGGCCGCACGCCGCAACCAATGATTGACTGGGAGAGTGAGTCCCTGGCGCTGGTTCAGGTTGGCGACCAGGTGCGCTTCCGCCCCATCAGCCGGCAGGAATTCATTGACCTGGGAGGAAGCCTTGATGAGCTTTGAGGTTCTCGCCCCCGGCATGCTTGCACTTATGCAGGATTCTGGTCGTCGCGGTTACCAGCACATCGGCGTGACCGCGGGCGGTCCGATGGATGAGTTTGCCTTTTTCTGGGCAAACCGCCTGCTGGACAATGACCTTAACGCTCCCCAGATTGAGATTACTTTTGGCGGGTTCAGCCTGCTGGCGCACGATGACACCAGCATGGCCATCACCGGTGGTGATCTTGGCGCCCGCCTGAACAACCGGGATATCAGACCCTGGCGGACCTATCGGATCAGCCGTGGGGATCGCCTTGAATTCACCGCCCCGGTGAACGGTCTGCGCGCCTATCTTGCGGTCCGCGGGGGATTCAAGCCGGCCATGAAGCTCGGCAGTTGCGCGACGGTCAGTCGGGAAGGTCTGGGAGGATTGCACGGCAACGGTGCGAAACTGGCGAAAGGAGACCGGATCGGGTTCGCAAAAACCGACAACCTGGTTGATGCAGCCCTGCCGGACACCGAAATCCCGGATTACCGTGAGCCACTCCGCCTGGGCCTGCTTCCCGGTTACCAGTTCCGCCACTTTCCCCCTGTTCAGCGCATGAAGTTTTTCTCGGACGACTACGAAGTCACCCAGAACATCGACAGAATGGGTTACCGCCTGCAAGGCGACGCCATTCATTCGGATCTGGACGGGATTGTCTCGGAAGGGATTGCCTATGGGGCGATTCAGGTACCCAGTGACGGTCAGCCAATCGTGCTGATGAAAGACCGCCAGACCATCGGCGGCTACCCCAAGATCGGTTGCCTGAGCGCACTGGATGCTGGTCACCTGGCACAACGGGGGCCAGGAGCCAGCGTCAGCTTTTACCTTGGAGATGTCGCCGGGGCGGAAGCGCAACGGCTGCTGTTCAACCGTCGCCTGCGGCTCGGCGTCAGCGGGGACTGACACCGGCCGGGCTTTCCGGCCACATCCGGTTTACTCGGATGCGGCAATCAGGCTTGCGTTACCACCGGCAGCGGTGGTGTCCACACACAGGTGGCGCTCGATCACGAACCGCTGATCCAGGGTATGCTCGGTGATCAGTGGCAGCAAGGCACCGTCACGCCTGGCCAGGGCCTCGCGATACGCCTTAAGCAAGGCCTGGCCGGCGCAACTCACCACCGCCTCGAAGCCCTCTGCCGTGGCCAATGCTTCCGGCGCCAGCAGCCCTTCAACGCCAACGACCGGCAGTCCTGCCCTGGCGGCGCTGTCTACCGTTTCCTGAACACCCGGAGCAATCACGACCACCTTGTTGCCCTGGGACAACGCCGTACCGGCCTGTTCCAGAGCGGTTTCCTTGTCCGGCCCCAGACAGAGCACGACACCACGGGCATGGTTGGACAGGCGGTTGGTCTCGCCCGTTGGTCCCGGCAAAGCTTCCACGTAGGCATCCAGCGGCTCGGGAACCTCCCCGAAGATGGGTCTGAGGGCCTCGGCCCGGGCTTCCGGCTTCGGTGCGCTCAGCTTGTCGAGCTGGCCAATCAGCTTCTGGAGCTGTTTTGCGTCCACCTTTTTGGCGCTCGAATCCGCTTCACGCTCAACTGTCTTACCTTTCAGGAAGCGACGAACGTACTGCGGACCACCCGCCTTGGGACCAGTGCCCGACAGGCCTTCGCCACCAAACGGCTGGGAGCCGACAATGGCGCCGATCTGGTTCCGGTTCACGTAGGTGTTACCCACCCTGATCCGGCTGCTGATGCGTTCCACCCGACGGTCAACCCGGCTGTGGATACCAAAGGTCAGGCCATAGCCCTTGGCGTTGATCGAATCCACCACCTTGTCGATGTTCTTGGCCTCGAAGGTGGCCACATGGAGTACCGGCCCGAAGATTTCTTCTTCCAGCTCCTCGATGCCGCTCACGCTCAGCACCGCCGGAGACACAAACAGCCCCTTCCCGGGAACCGGCAGTTTCTTCAGGAGCTTACCGTTACGCTCGAACTTCTCGCAGTGGTCGACAATCTTCTTGCGGGCGTTCTCGTCGATCACCGGCCCCACATCCGTGGACAGCAACCAGGGATCGCCAATGCCCAGCTCTTCCATGGCACCGAAAAGCATTTCCAGAAGACCGTCGGCAATGTCCTTCTGCACGTACAGCATGCGCAGCGCCGAACAACGCTGGCCGGCGCTCTGGAACGAGGACGCCAGTACGTCACGGACAACCTGCTCCGGCAACGCGGTGGAATCCACAATCATGGCATTCAGGCCACCGGTTTCCGCCACCAGCGGCGCGTCCGGGGCCATGTTTTCGGTCATGACCTTGTTGATGCGCTGGGCGGTTGCGGTGGAGCCGGTGAAGCAGACACCACTGACACGGGAATCGGAGGTCAGCGCGGCGCCGACGGTGGCACCGGTACCCGGAAGCAACTGGATGGCATCTTCGGGAATACCCGCCTGATGCATCAGTTCAACGGCCCGCACCGCCAGCAGGGACGTCTGCTCGGCCGGCTTGGCAACGACAGTATTACCCGCCGCCAGGTTTGCCAGGATCTGCCCGGTGAAAATCGCCAGCGGGAAGTTCCAGGGCGAGATACAACACATTACCCCGCGGGCGTCACCACTGTCCTTGTAGCGGATCGCTTCATTGGCGTAAAACTGGGAAAAATCCACTGCTTCGCGAACTTCGGCAATGGCATCCGCCAGCGATTTCCCGGCCTCGCGGGTGGTCAGTGCGAACAGCTCATCGACGTTTTCCTCATAGAGGTCACCGACCTTGCGAACACAGGCTGCACGCTCTTCCACAGACTTCTGCGACCAGCTCCTGAAGCCTTCCGTCGCCGCAGTAATGGCAGCGTCCACATCCGCTTCAGAGGCCTGTGTGACGTGCCCGACAAGATCATCCGGATCCGCCGGATTGCGCACCACCTGGACTTCGGTACCGGCGACTTCACCGGCGATCACAGGCCCGCCTTTCCAGCGATACTCCCTGTAAGCACCACGACCGTCTTCGATTGCTTTCACGGTGACCGGGTCCGTGATGTCCCAGCCCCTGGAGTTGCGACGGTTCTCACCAAACAGGTTGAACGGATGCACAATCGCCTTGCTGGAGATGTTGTCGCCCATATCTTCCACGCTGACAATGGGGTCTTTCGCGATTTCTTCCGGGCTTATGCTGGTATCGACAATCTGGTTAACAAAGGAGCTGTTGGCCCCGTTCTCCAGAAGTCGACGCACCAGGTACGCCAGCAGATCCTTATGGGGACCAACCGGCGCGTAAATGCGACAGGGCACACCACTGACTTTCAGCACTTCGTTGTGCAGGGACTCGCCCATGCCGTGCAGACGCTGGAATTCGTAATTGTCCACGCCTTTGGTTTTGGCCATTTCCAGAATGGCGGAGACGGAATGGGCGTTATGAGTGGCGAACTGCGGGTATATGCGGTTCGTCATGTTCAGCAGTTTGGTGGCGCAGGAGAGGAAAGCGACATCACTGCAGGCCTTACGGGTGAACACCGGGAAGCCATTCAGGCCCATCACCTGGGCGCGCTTGATTTCGGCATCCCAGTAGGCGCCCTTGACCAGACGCACCATGATCTTGCGGTCGTACTTCTCGGCCAGCCCGTAAATCCAGTCGATCACGAAGGACGAGCGCTTGCCGTAGGCCTGAACCACAATGCCAAAGCCATCCCATCCGGCCAGCTCAGGGTCCGACACCAGCGCTTCAATGACGTCGAGGGACAGATCAAGACGGTCCTGCTCTTCAGCGTCGATATTGAACCCCATATTGGCGGCCGCCGCCTTCCTGACCAGTTCGCGGGCACGGGGCAGCAACTCGTTCATCACCCGCTCCTTGTTGCCGTACTCGTAACGGGCCAACAGGGCCGACAGCTTCACGGAAATGCCCGGATTCTTGCGCACATCGCCCTTGCTCGCCCTGGCGATGCTGTCGATCGCATTGGAGTAGGCGTCGTAGTAGCGCTTGGCGTCGTCATCCGTGCGGGCAGCTTCACCCAGCATGTCATAGGAATAGGTATAGCCCTTGGCCATGTAGTCCTTGGCTTCGTCCTGGGCTTCATCGATGTCGCGGCCCAGTACGAACTGGCGGCCCATCTCTTTCATCGCCTGGCCAGCGACAGTACGAATCACCGGCTCACCAAAACGCTTGAGCAGCTTGCGCAGGGTTTCGCCCACGGTGTTGCGCTCGGAATCCTTGAGCAGGTTGCTGGTCATCAGCAAGGCAACGGTCGCGGTGTTGATAAGCGATGATGATGCCTTGCCCACGTGACTGCCCCAGGCACCCGACGTAATCTTGTCTTCAATCAGTTCGTGGATGGTGGTGTTATCAGGCACGCGCAACAGCGCCTCAGCCAGACACATCAGGGCAACGCCTTCCCTGGTGGTCAGGCCATACTCCGCCAGGAACTTCTCCATGATGGTGGACTTGGCGTTATTGCGGACGTTGCGTACCAGGTCGGCCGCACGGGTGGAAATGGCATCCCGCTCAGCCTGGGACAACTGGGCGCCAGCAATCATCTCGTGGATCACCTTGTGCTCATCAGCAAGAATGTATTCACGGATCGCCTGCCGGCTATCAACAAGCTCTGGCGTCTCTGATTGCTGCGGTCTCATAGCTGTACCCTCTTAGTTGTTTGTCTCCCCGGCATTCTACCGATATCAACAAAGACTATTTCTCTGTAAAATCCAGGCAAGCACGACATTACGTCTTTTTTACATGATCACAATTTAATAATTTTCTCGAAAACCATTAGTTTTTAGGTGCTTTGCCTGTTCCGCTTCCGCTATCCGGCTTTTGAGGCCAGCTCTCTCAGCATTCCATGAGCCACCGAGAAAACGGCACAATCCACATCGCTTGCGGATTGCATATCGCTCAACATGCGCTGCCACCGGCTGAGCAGCGCCTGTTTATCATCGCGCCATGCATCCAGCCGCTCGACCGGGGTTCCGTCACCCGCTACCGGCTCGGAAAACACGCTGAGCGTCAGGTTCCGCAACTGGTGATCCAGTTCATCCCGGTAGTGAATGGTCGCCAGCACCTGCCAGTGGCCATTTGCCCGGAATGCCCGCATTTGCCGGTCGAGCCAGGTCAGGTTCAGACTTTCGCCAAGCCTGAAATAGACCCAGGCAACAGATCCCAGATCCTGGCCCAACTGACGGGAAATCTCGATCATATCCATCAGCCAGTATCGGCTTTCCGCGGAAGCGCACCAGGCTGACAACTCCTCCGGAACCTTCCGCTCACAATACTCAGCATAGCTTTCTTGCCAACGACTTGCAGGAATCACCGATTCCAGGCGCTCTTTGGAGGCCAGAACATCGGCCAGCGGCGCCCGGTAATGATCAATACACGACACCGGATCCAGCGCCTGGCGACGGTTCTGCAACAGCCAACTGGTGCTTCGGGTCACCAGGCGAATGGCATCGGCAAACAGCTCTGCCTGCACATCCGCGCTGACTTTTCCGTCCAGCGCTTCAATCGCTTCCCAGTGCGCGTCTACGTCATGAACCCGGAGAGAAATCAGGTAAGCCGCGGCAATCCGGCCCGCATCCGCGCCGGTGGCACTGCGGATCCGGTCGAACCAGGTGATCCCCATGCGGTTCACCAGATCATTGGCGATCTGGGTTGCCGATATTTCGGCCCGCAGCGGATGAGCATCGACCGCGTCCGGAAACGCCGCCAGCAAGGACGCCGGAAACGCCGAGTGAAGCGCAGCGTTAAAGCGGGGGTCATGCACAATTGGAGCTGCCACCAACGTCTGCTTCAGCTCGATCTTGGCGTAGGACACCAGTACCGCCAGCTCCGGCCGGGTCAGGCCGGCACCGCGCTCCCGGCGGGCCTGCAGTTCTTCATCGGAGGGCAGAAACTCAAGGCCGCGGTCCAGTTTGCCCTCAGTCTCCAGGCGCCGCATCAGCCGCTCATACTGATCCGCGCTGGCGACCGCTGTGTTCTGCGCCAGGCTCAGCGCCATGGCCTGCCGGTAGTTGTTTCTCAGCACCAGGTCCGCCACTTCCGGGGTCATTGCCCGGAGCATGCCGTTGCGCTCGGGCAGGGTCATCCGCTGCCGGTGCACCAGATCATTGAGAAGGATCTTGATATTGACCTCATGATCCGAGCAGTCCACGCCACCGGCGTTATCGATGAAATCACTGTTGGCCGAGCCGCCGAGGCGGGCAAAATCAATCCGCGCCCGCTGGGTCACGCCGAGGTTGCCACCCTCACCCAGCACCTTGCAACGCAGCTGGTTACTGTCGATTCTCAGGGCGTCGTTGGCCTTGTCGCCCACCTCTTCATGGGATTCGGAGGGCGCTTTCACGTAGGTGCCAATGCCACCGTTCCACAACATGTCCACCGGCGCCCTGAGCAGGGCGCTGATCAGCTCGGCGGGTGGCAGCGTCCGGGCCTTGGTACCGAGCATCCGCCGCATCTCCGGAGACACCGGAATGGACTTCATGGAGCGCGCGAACACACCGCCACCGTCGCTGATCAGCTGTGTGTCATAGTCGGCCCAGGTTGATCCCGGCAGATTGAACAGGCGCTGGCGCTCACGGAAAGACGCCCCGGTATCCGGCTGCGGATCAATAAAGATGTGCTGGTGATTGAAGGCGCCAACCAGGCGAATCCGCTCTGACAACAGCATGCCATTGCCAAACACATCGCCTGCCATGTCGCCAATGCCCACCACAGTGAATTCGTCCGCCTGGATGTCTGTGCCCTTTTCCAGAAAATGTCGCTTTACCGACTCCCAGGCGCCCCTTGCGGTAATCCCCATTTTCTTGTGGTCATAGCCCTCACTGCCGCCGGAGGCGAAAGCATCACCCAGCCAGAAGCCGTATTCCGCGGCAAGCGTGTTGGCAATGTCAGAAAACGTGGCGGTTCCCTTGTCTGCGGCAACAACCAGGTAGGTGTCGTCGCCGTCGTAACGGACCAGGCTTTCCGGGGGCACAACCCTGCCGTCTTCCAGGTTGTCGGTAATGTCCAGAAGCCCCCTGATAAAGGTTTGGTAGCAGGCGACGCCCTCCTCCCGCAGCGCTTCCCGGGACCCATCCTGCGGCGGCTGCTTCACCACGAAGCCACCCTTGGCACCTGCCGGCACAATCACCGAGTTCTTTACCTGCTGGGCTTTTACCAGGCCGAGAATCTCGGTGCGGTAATCCTCAATCCGGTCAGACCACCGCAAGCCACCCCGGGCGACAGGGCCAGACCTCAGATGAACACCCTCAATCCGTGGCGAGTAAACGAAAATCTCGAATTTCGGCCGAGGCCGGGGGATGTCCGGAATGGAGGAAGGGTCCAGCTTCAGCGAGAGGTAGCTCCGGAATCCACCATCCTCCTGGCGCTGGAAATAACTGGTTCGGAGTGTAGCCCGGATCAGCACGAAAAAGCGCCGGAGAATCCGGTCATCATCGAGGCTCTCTACCGCTTCAAGTGCATCAAGTATCTCTGCCTCAATCTTGTCTGCTGAGGCCTGGCCTTTCTTTCTCCCCTGCAACCCAGGGTCAAACCGTTTCTGGAAGAAGGACACCAGCATGGAGGTGATGTCGGGGTGGCGGGCCAGGGTCTCGGCAATAAAGGGCTGGCTGAAGCCGAAACGCAGTTGCTTGATATAGCGGGCATAGGCCCGGATCAGGGACACTTCACGCCAGCCAAGGCCGCACAGCATGATCAGCTGATTGAAATCGTCGTTTTCCGCAAAGCCATTCCAGATTTCCCGGAAAGCCCCCTGGATCAGCGGCCTGGCTGCGTCCAGGTCGGCATCCCGGCAGCGGGTATGGAGCTCAACGGTAAAGTCACTGACGCCGAAAGTTTCACCGTCCCTGCGCCGCACCCGGTAAGGATGTTCACCGAGCACCCGCATGCCCAGGTTCTCGAGGATCGGGATCACATCAGACAGAACAACCGGCTGCCCCTCGCTGTACAACTTGAAGTGGAATCCGGTTTCGGAAGAATCCCGGGGCTGGTAAAAGCGCATGGGTACATCGGTGCTGACGGCGATGGACTGGATCTGTTCAATATCGGCCAGTGCCTCCGCTACCGAAAACCTGGCCCGGTAGGCCGAGGGAAACCCACCACTGAACACCTGGGCGTAACGTCCCCCCAGGGATTCGCCAAAAACCCGAACGAGCTCGGCGTGCAGATCGTCGTCCCATGATCGGGATTCCTGAACCATCCGGGCGACAATCTCACGCAATTCAAGGGAATCGTCATTGTCGGTGGACTGGTTCTGAAGGACATCGGCAAGCTGTTCCAGCAGGGTTTGTTTTTGTAATGTTTGTGGATCGGTCATCGAAACTCTCCGGGCTTTTTTACACGTTCTTTCGGTAATAGCGTAGCTGACAGTATACGCAAGCCCCGGAAGTCGCTTTGACCGTATAGTTTCGGAATCGAGGAGTTTTGATTATATTTACCGGATGATTTAGCCATTAATCCAGCCTGGAACCGACCACATGGCCGATTTGGACAGAATTGACCAATCCATCATTCGCGAGTTGCAGAAAAATTCCCGGATCACCGTTACCGAGCTGGCGTCTCGGGTGGGCCTTTCCAAAACCCCTTGTCAGGTACGGATGCGCCGGCTGGAAGAACAGGGTTACATCACCGGCTACACCGCTCTGGTCAACCAGACCAAGCTGGGCCTCAGCCACATCGCCTTTGCCCAGGTCACCCTGAACGACACCAGCAGCAGTGCCCTGGCGGCCTTCAATAAAGCCGTGAAGCAGATATCCGCGGTGGAGCAATGCCACATGATTGCCGGCAATTTCGACTACCTGCTGAAAGTCCGGACCCGGAACATGCAGGAATACCGACAGGTCCTGGGTGAGGAGATATCGGCACTGCCCCACGTGCTCCAGACCAGCACATTTGTGGTGATGGAGAATGTCAGGGACGCCGGACTGTAAAAGCGACACTTCACGGGCCGGCGCCGGCTATCACTCGGATTGCTCGTACTTCGGCTTGTACCCCCCGGCATCCAACCGGGGCCGGTCCTCTTCAGCGTCTGTGAGTGGCTGTACTTCCTCCAGGCTGGACAGGGAGCGCAGTGTCAGTCTCTGGTATTCCTCGGTTCCCTTTTTCTTCCAGGCGATTTCCTTGTCGCTGAGCATCCGCATCACTTTCGCCGGCGATCCGACAATCAGTGATCCCGGCTCACAGGTAAACTTTGCCTTCACAAACGCACAGGCTCCGACAATCGAACGGGGCGCTATACGGGCCTCGTCCATCACCACCGCATTCATGCCCACCATGGCGTCCTCGCCAACGACACAGCCGTGCAGGATCGCGCCGTGCCCGACGTGGCCATTCTTCTCGACGATGGTGTCCATGCCCGGGAAGGCATGCATTACACAGGTGTCCTGAACGTTCGAACCCTGTTTGAGAATAATCCGGCCGAAATCGGCGCGCAGCGACGCCGCCGGCCCGACATAGCAGTCCGGGCCGATCCAGACATCGCCGATCAGCACAGCCGTCGGGTGTACATAGGCAGACGGATGAACGACGGGAACAACGCCTTCTATACTGTAACTGGGCATAGCGCTCTCCTGGGCAAGGGTGGGTACCGGAAACAGATCAGGCCTGTACAGGGCCAACAAACATGGGACCTGATACGTTTTTGTGATTCGTTTTCTGTATCACATTATCGTTTTCCGCAGGGTTTTGCATGCCCTGAGGGGTCTACCCACCACCGAAGATCGGGTGAAAGTCCGGCCCGCACCGTCGACAAATAAAATTTATATATGATTTTCAATGATATAGAAAAGGCATAGCATCCACCAAGACCAAAGCGATACAGAACCTGGCGAGCACAGTCCTTGACGAGTATCAATTCTAAGATATACTCATTTTCCACAATCGATAGCACCGTACCGGTCCAAGACGCCTTTCACGCTATCCCCAACAACAAACAACAGGACAACAACGCCATGACTCAGCCGAGCATTCTTCTTGAAATCGATCAGGGCGTGGCTCTGCTAACCCTGAACCGCCCGGACAACCTGAACAGTTTCAATGTCGAAATGCACGAACGCATGCGCGATGCCATCAGCACTGTGCGCAAGGATGAGTCTGTCCGGGTGTTGGTTATCACCGGCTCTGGCCGGGGGTTTTGCGCCGGGCAGGATCTTTCAGACCGCAGCGTATCCCCAAACCAGCAAATGCCGGATCTCGGCGCCTCGCTGGAGAACTACTACAACCCGCTGATGCACAGCCTGCGGGATCTGCCGATGCCGGTGCTCTGCGCCGTCAATGGCGTGGCGGCCGGCGCCGGAGCCAACATCGCCCTGGCCTGCGACATCACGCTCGCGGCCCGCTCCGCCAATTTCGTTCAGGCTTTCTGCAAGCTGGGCCTGGTACCCGACTCGGGCGGCACCTGGATCCTGCCCCGCGTGGCCGGCATGGCCCGGGCCAAAGGCATGGCCCTGCTGGGTGAGAAGATCAGTGCCGAACAGGCCGAGAACTGGGGCATGATCTGGCGCTGTGTCGATAACGAGCAGCTCATGGAAGAAACCATGAAACTGGCCCGGCATTTCGCCATCCAGCCGACCAAGGGCCTGGCGCTGATCAAGCGCGCACTGCATGCCAGTGCCAGCAATACCTTTGAAGAACAGATCAATCTGGAGCGGGACCTCCAGCGCACAGCCGGGCAGACCGAGGATTACCGCGAAGGCGTTGCCGCCTTCATGGAAAAACGCACGCCGAACTTCAAGGGGAAATAAGCCATGCCGGCACTGGACACCCAAACCAAAGTTGCCGTCATCGGCGCCGGGGCCATGGGCTCCGGTATTGCCCAGGTAGCCGCCCAGGCAGGCCATCATGTTTACCTGCACGACCAGAGAGAGGGTGCTGCTGAGGCAGGCCGTGACGGTATTGCCAGACAGCTCCAGCGTCGAGTCGATAAGGGCAAGATGCAGCAGCAGGAGCTGGATGCCATCATCGGCCGAATTCAGCCGGTCGCGAATCTGGATGAAGTCGCTGATGCCGGGCTGGTGATCGAGGCAATCATCGAAGACCTTCAGATCAAACGTCAGTTGCTGGCGAACCTGGAAGACCTGTGTGCCGGGGACGCAATCCTCGCCACCAATACCTCGTCCATCTCTGTTACCGCCCTCGGCGCCGAAATGACGAAGCCCGGGCGCCTGGTGGGTATGCACTTCTTCAATCCGGCACCCCTGATGGCACTGGTAGAAGTAGTGATGGGCCTGGCCACCAGCAAAACCGTCGCTGAGACGGTTCACGCCATGGCAAGCGCCTGGGGCAAGAAGCCGGTCTATGCCAGCTCAACTCCCGGCTTTATCGTTAACCGTGTTGCCCGTCCGTTTTACGCAGAGAGCCTGCGCCTGCTGCAGGAACAGGCCACCGATGCCGCAACGCTGGATGCCATCATCCGCGAAGCCGGCCAGTTCCGCATGGGCGCGTTTGAGCTGACCGATCTGATCGGCCACGACGTCAATTACGCCGTGACCAATTCTGTGTTCAACTCCTACTATCAGGACCCGCGCTTCCTGCCTTCGCTGATCCAGAAGGAGCTGGTGGAAGCTGGCCGGCTGGGTCGCAAGAGTGGCCAGGGTTTCTACCCCTACGGCGAAGACGCTCAAAAGCCGGAGCCACAGACAGAGCCGGCCCACCAATGCGATGAGACCGTCGTCATTGCCGAAGGCAACCCCGGCGCAGCAGCCCCATTGATCGAGCGCCTCAAAGGCGCTGGCCTGACCGTAATCGAACGCGACGGCCCGGGCCGGCTTCGCTTCGGCGATGCCGTGCTGGCCCTCACCGATGGTCGAATGGCCACCGAGCGTGCCGCCACCGACGGCATTTCCAACCTTGTGCTGTTTGACCTGGCCTTCGATTACAGCAAAGCCTCCAGGCTTGCCCTGGCTCCGGCCGACCAGGCCTCGGAAGCGGCGGTTTCCTGCGCCTGTGCTTTACTCCAGAAAACGGGTATTTCGGTAAGCCGGATCGCTGATCGCCCCGGACTCGTGATCATGCGTACCGTGGCCATGCTGGCCAACGAAGCCGCCGACGCAGCCCTCCACGGTGTGGCCACGGTCGCCGACATCGATCTGGCCATGAAGGCGGGTCTGAACTACCCCGATGGCCCCCTCAGCTGGAGCGACCGCCTCGGGGCGGGCCACGTATTTGACGTGCTCACCAACATCCAGAACAGCTACGCAGAAGATCGCTATCGCCCTGCCCTGCTGCTTCGGAAGAACGCATTCGCACAGAAGGGGTTTTATTCATGAGCGAAATGGACCCGCAAACTCTCGCCGAGGAATGCGCAAAAGCCATGTTCGACCGGGACCGGGCAAGCCAGAACCTGGGCATGAACATTGAGTCCGTTGCCCCGGGCAGGGCGGTACTGACCATGACCGTAACCGGCGACATGATCCAGGGCCACGGTTCCTGCCACGGCGGCTATCTGTTCACCCTGGCCGACTCCGCGTTTGCCTTCGCCTGCAACAGCTATGACCGGGCTACTGTCGCCTCCGGTTGCAGCATTGATTACATGTCCGGCGCCAAAGAAGGCGACCGGCTGACCGCCACCGCCGAAGAGCAGGCCCGGGGCGGCCGAACCGGCGTTTACGACATCACACTAACCAACCAGGACGGCCGCAAGGTTGCCCTGTTCCGGGGCCGTTCCTACGAGGTTCGCGGCACCGTACGCAATTCGGAGGAAAATTCATGAGCGCGGACAATCTTCTCAAAGACGCCTACATCGTCGATGCCATCCGAACCCCCATTGGTCGCTACGGCGGCGCGCTCTCCGCCGTGCGCGCGGACGACCTGGGCGCCATCCCCATCAAGGCGCTGACCGAGCGCCATCCGGATATGGACTGGTCTAAAATTGACGATGTGCTCTATGGCTGCGCCAACCAGGCCGGCGAAGACAACCGGGACGTGGCCCGCATGTCGTTGCTGCTGGCAGGCCTGCCAGTGGATGTACCGGGCAGCACCATCAACCGCCTGTGCGGTTCCGGCATGGATGCGGTCGGCAGTGCCGCAAGAGCCATCCGTACCGGTGAGGCCAGACTGATGATTGCCGGCGGAGTGGAATCCATGTCCCGGGCTCCGTTTGTGATGGGCAAGGCCGAGTCCGCATTCAGCCGCAAGGCGGAGATTTTCGACACCACCATCGGCTGGCGCTTTGTAAATCCGGTACTGAAAAAGCAGTACGGAATTGATTCCATGCCGGAAACAGCCGAGAACGTGGCGGCCGATTTCGGCATTTCCCGGGAAGACCAGGATGCCTTCGCCCTGCGCAGCCAGCAGCGCACGGCCGCTGCCCAGAAAAACGGACGGCTGGCCGCCGAAATAACGCCGGTGACCATTCCCCGTCGCAAGCAGGACCCGCTGGTAGTGGATACCGACGAGCACCCCCGGGAAACCAGCCTTGAAAAGCTGGCCACGCTGCCGACGCCCTTCCGTGACAACGGCACCGTGACCGCCGGCAATGCCTCCGGTGTGAACGACGGCGCCTGCGCACTGCTGCTGGCCGGAGCCGATGCCCTCAGGCAATACAACCTCAAGCCCCGCGCCCGGATTGTTGCCATGGCCACCGCTGGCGTGGAGCCGCGGATTATGGGCTTCGGGCCTGCGCCTGCCACCCGCAAGGTTCTGGCGACCGCAGGTCTTGAGCTGGCCGATATGGCCGTGATTGAACTGAACGAGGCCTTCGCCGCCCAGGCCCTTGCCGTCACCCGTGACCTCGGGCTGCCGGACGACGCCGAGCATGTAAACCCGAACGGGGGCGCCATCGCCCTGGGCCACCCTCTGGGCATGAGCGGTGCACGGCTGGTCACTACCGCCCTGAACGAACTTGAGCGTCGCCACGCGGCAGGCCAGAAAGCCCGTTACGCCCTCTGCACCATGTGCATCGGGGTTGGCCAGGGTATCGCACTGATCATTGAACGGACGGATGCCTTGGCCTGACGCCACCGTCCGGACCAGAACGGCCATCTTACAAGAACAACGCAGGACAGAATCATGAGCTTACCATTACAAAAACTTGGCAAACTTGACCGCATGGAGACGGCCAGCATTGACGAGCTCCGTCATGAACAGCTTCAGCGGCTGCGCTGGAGCCTGGTCCATGCGTATACCAACGTACCCTTCTATCGCAACGCCTTTGACGATCTCGGTCTCAAGCCGATGGACATCAACTCTCTGGATGACCTGGCCAGGATACCGTTCACCACCAAAGCGGACCTGCGCGATAACTACCCGTTCGGAATGTTTGCCACCCCCCTGTCCGACGTGGTCCGGGTCCATGCCTCCAGCGGCACCACAGGTAAGCCGACCGTGGTTGGTTACACCCAGAGCGATATCAATACCTGGGCCGACATTGTGGCACGGTCTATCCGGGCCGGTGGCGGCTCCCGGGGCGACAAGGTCCATGTTGCCTATGGCTACGGCCTGTTCACAGGTGGCCTTGGTGCCCACTACGGCGCCGAGCGACTTGGCTGTACCGTGATCCCCATGTCCGGCGGCCAGACCGAGAAGCAGGTTCAGCTGATCAAGGATTTCGAGCCTGACATCATCATGGTCACGCCGTCCTACATGCTGAACATCGCCGACGAGATGGAGCGGCAGGGCATTGACCCGCACAAACTGCCACTGCGCCTCGGTATCTTCGGGGCGGAGCCCTGGACCAACGCCATGCGTACCGAGATCGAGGAGCGCCTCGGTATCCAGGCCCTGGATATTTATGGCCTGTCCGAAGTCATGGGCCCCGGCGTGGGCATGGAGTGCATTGAGACCAAAGATGGTCCCACCATCTGGGAAGATCATTTCTATCCCGAAATCATCAATCCCGACACCGGTGAAGTACTGCCCGACGGCGAATACGGTGAGCTGGTGTTCACCTCGCTGACCAAGGTGGCCCTGCCGATTCTGCGTTACCGCACCCGGGACCTTACCCGCCTGCTGCCGGGCACCGCACGACCCATGCGCCGGATCGACAAGATTACCGGTCGCAGCGATGACATGCTGATTATCCGTGGTGTGAACGTGTTCCCGAGCCAGATTGAGGAACAGGTCCTGAAATGCGAGGCGCTAGCCCCGCACTACGAGATCGAGGTTTACAGGGAAGGCAATCTGGACTGCGTGGATATCCGGGCCGAGCTGAAACCGGGCGCTCCCGACAACGCGGAAAGCCGTGCCGCGGCGGCCAAGGAACTGGCCCACCACATCAAGTCCTACATTGGCATCAGCACCCGGGTCGAGGTGGTTGAAACCAACCGCCTGGCCCGTTCGGAAGGCAAGGCCAGGCACGTGTTTGACCGTCGAAACACCTAAGTTTGCATGACCGGCAGGGGTCAGTCCGCAGCTACTGCGGCTGACCCCCTGCCGCCTGCCCCCACGGCCGCGCACCCGCAGCCATCGATTTAATTTTGCTTTCCCACTATTAATCTCAATAGCATTTACTCACGTATCACATTTTTTATCATTAAACTCAACATCATAAGCGTCATCAAAGAACCTTTCATGTATAACATGACACACAACGACATTTCTTGATATTTATTCAGTATCATATAATATGGAGTCAATGGCCTTCAGTCGTTCCTGAGGGCATCGCTGTTCACGGATAACAGAACAACAAGCCCGATCCGGAGGTATTTGTTTATGTACGCCCAGCTCGTTGAAACCGGCGCCAAGCGCCTGAAGACCCTGGAAGAGATGTCGCCTGAAGAGCGCGAGTTTCAGGAAAAGGTCGACGCCGAAATCAAGATCGAACCCAAGAACTGGATGCCTGAAGGCTACCGGAAGACACTGGTTCGTCAGATTTCCCAGCACGCCCACTCCGAAGTGGTCGGCATGCTGCCCGAAGGTAATTGGGTTACCCGGGCCCCCACCCTGAAGCGCAAGCTCCAGCTGATGGCCAAGATCCAGGATGAAGCAGGCCACGGCCTGTACCTCTACAGTGCCATGGAAACCCTCGGTGCAGACCGCGATGAAGAGATCGAGAAACTGCATCAGGGCAAGGCCAAGTATTCCAGTATCTTCAACTACCCAACCCTGAACTGGGCCGATATGGGTGCGGTTGGCTGGCTGGTGGATGGCGCTGCGATCGTCAATCAGGTTGTGCTTCAGCGTACTTCCTATGGCCCCTACTCCCGCGCCATGGTCCGGATCTGTAAGGAAGAGAGCTTCCACCAGCGTCAGGGCTACCAGATCCTGCTGGACATGATGCGCGAAGGCACCGAAGAGCAGAAAGCCATGGTGCAGGACGCGATCAACCGTCTGTGGTGGCCGGCGCTGATGATGTTCGGCCCGCACGATGACGAGTCTCCGAACTCCCAGCAGTCCATGGCCTGGAAGATCAAGCGCAAGAGCAACGATGAACTGCGCCAGATGTTCATTGACCAGACGATTCCGCAGCTCGAGTTCCTGGGTTGCACCGCGCCGGATCCGGACCTGAAGTGGAACGAAGAAACCGGCCACTACGATTTCGGTGAAATCAACTGGCAGGAATTCTACGACGTTCTCAAGGGCAACGGCCCCTGCAACCGCGAGCGCATCAACACTCGCAAGAAAGCAATTGACGAAGGCGCCTGGGTCCGTGAAGCGGCCGTCGCCTATGCCGAAAAACAAAAACAGCGCGCACAAGCCGCCTGATACCGGAGGAATACAACATGTCTGAATGGCGCCTTTACGAAGTCTTTGTGCGGTCCAAGCACGGCCTGAACCACAAACACGTGGGCAGCGTGCATGCCGCAGACGCCGAGATGGCCATGGAAAACGCCCGTGACCTGTACACACGCCGAAACGAAGGTGTAAGCATCTGGGTGGTTCCCTCCGACACCATCACGGCCTCCGCGTCCGACGAAAAGGAAGTGCTTTTCGACCCATCGGAAGACAAGGTTTACCGGCACGCTTCTTTCTACAAGCTGCCCGATGAAGTCGGACACATGTAAGGAGCGGTACCAATGACACAAGCAGAAGCATTAAAGGAATACCTGCTGCGCCTGGCAGATTCCGACATGATCCTGAGCCAGCGCCTGTGCGAACTGTGCGGCAAGGCGCCGGCGCTTGAGGAAGAGATGGCACTGATGAACGTCGCCCTCGACCTGGTGGGCCAGGCCCGCAACTGGTACGAGTACGCCGCCGAGCTGATTGACGATGATGGCCGGGATGCTGACAAGCTGGCATTCCGCCGCGACGCCCACGATTACCGCAACCTGCTGCTCACCGAGCAGCCCAATGAGGATTATGCGGTCACCATGGGTCGGCAGTTCTTCTTTGACGTGTGGCACTACTTCACACTCAAGAGCCTGACCGAATCCAGCGATGAGCGCATCGCAGGGATCGCCGCCAAAGCCCTGAAAGAAGCCACCTATCACCTGCGCCGGTCATCGGAGTGGGTCAAGCGTCTGGGCGATGGCACTGAGGAAAGCCACCGTCGCATGCAGGATGCCGTGGATATCCTCTGGCGCTTTACCGGCGAACTGATTACCCCGGACGAGACTGATCGTGTCATGGCCGAGGCGGGCATTGGCCCGGATCCTGACCAGTTGGCCAAAGACTGGCGCGGAATGGCTAACGAAGTGCTCATCCAGGCGACCCTGACGCCGGGCGCGGAAGACGCCTGGATGTACATGGGCGGCAAGCACGGCGAGCACACCGAACACCTCGGTTTCATCCTGGCAGAAATGCAATTCCTGCAGAGGGCCTACCCCGATGCCACCACATGGTGATACAGACAGCCGGTCAGCCGTCGATATCCTGATTGCCAGTGATCGGGTGCCGGCAAACGCCCGCCCCGATCTGCTGACAGAGGATGACATCTGGGCACTTCTCGAGGAGGTCAAAGACCCCGAAGTGCCGGCAGTCAGCGTCGTGGAACTCGGTATTATTCGCGCCGTCCGCTGGGACGGCAACGAATTGTCCGTTGATGTAACCCCGACCTACTCCGGCTGCCCGGCCACCGAGTTGATAGAGGAACTGATCACTGAAGCCCTGCGCGCCGCGGGCTTCCGGGATCCGAAAATCAACCAGGTGCTGACCCCTGCCTGGACCACCGACTGGATCACAGCCGAAGGCAAAGAGAAGCTTCGGGCATTCGGAATCGCACCGCCCGAGGGCAGCTCCAGCAAGATGAGCCTGCTCGGGGAACCGGAGGTCATTGCCTGCCCCCACTGTGGCAGCAAGGACACCGATCGGGTCAGCGAATTCGGATCCACCGCCTGCAAAGCCCTTTACCGTTGCAAGGAATGCCTCGAGCCCTTCGACTATTTCAAATGCATCTAGAGCCGATACGATCATGAACAAATTCTACTCACTGAGCCTCAAAGAGGTCAGACCTGAAACAAGAAACGCCGTATCACTTGCTTTTGATCTGCCAGAAGACTTGGCGGACAAGTTCAGCTACAAGCAGGGCCAGCACCTGATTGTCAGAACCCAGATGGACGGTGAGGAAGTTCGCCGCTCCTACTCGATCTGCCGCAGTGTCAATGACCAGGAACTGCGCATCGCGGTCAAGAAGGTTGCCGGCGGCCGTTTTTCCACGTTTGCCAATGAGCAACTGAAACCCGGCCAGACGCTGGAAGTCATGCCACCCCAGGGCCACTTCTCCATCGACCTGGATCCCGAGCGCGAAGGCAATTACCTGGCGGTTGCCGCAGGCAGTGGCATTACCCCGATCCTGTCGATCGTCAAGACCACTCTGGAAACCGAGCCCAAGAGCGAGGTAACGCTGTTCTATGGCAACAAGGCCACCAGCAGCACCATGTTCCGGGATGAACTTCAGGATCTGAAGAACGAGTACATGGCCCGCCTGAACCTGGTGTACATCTTCACCCGGGAAGAGCAGGACATTGACCTGTACAACGGGCGGATTGATCACGACAAGTGCGACAAACTGTTCGACCACTGGATCAACGCGAAGGATCTCACCGCAGCCTTCATCTGCGGCCCCCAGTTAATGACAGAAGATGTTCGGGACTCCCTGCTTCGCCATGGCATGGAGAAAAGCAGGATCCATTTCGAGCTGTTCACGCCGGTCGGTGGTGCACCCCAGGCCCGTAAGGACCGAGCGCCGTCGAAAGTGGATCCGCAGTCCATCAGTGAAGTAACGGTGATTGCCGATGGCCGCTCCCTGACCTTCCCGCTGGTTCGTGATACCAAGAGCATCCTCGAAGCCGGCAACGAGGAAGGCGCCGATCTGCCTTACTCCTGCAAGGCCGGTGTCTGCTCCACCTGTCGCGCCAAGGTTGTCGAAGGCGAAGTGGAGATGGACCAGAACTTTGCCCTGGAAGACTACGAGGTGGAAGCCGGTTACGTGCTTTCCTGCCAGTGCTACCCGATCAGCGACAAGGTGGTTCTGAACTACGACGAGATGTAGCTTTCACCCCAATAACAAGACTCGAGCAAGGCAAGTCCCGCAACAACGGGACTTGCCTTGGCGTTTCAGACACCAATGGAGTTTCCCATGTCAGTCCTGAAAAGTTTCATTGCCGGCCAGTGGGTCGGTGAAAAGCCCGCCAAGGCCCTGCCCAGCGCCATCAACGGCGAAATCGTGGCACACACCCACGACGACACCCTCGATTTCAGGAAAGCCGTTGAGTATGGCCGCAAGGTTGGTGGCAAGAACCTGATGGCCATGGATTTCCAGGAACGCGCCCTGGCCCTCAAGGCCATGGCCATGTACCTGCAGGAGCACAAGAAAGAGCTTTACGCACTGTCGATGCATACCGGATCGAGCAAAGCCGATAACGGCATCGATATTGATGGTGGTTTCGGCACCCTGTTCTCCTACGCCAGCATGGGCCGGCGCGAGCTGCCGTCCGGCAACGTGGTTCATGAGGGCCCGGTGACGCCGCTTGGCAAGAACAACCACTTTGCCGGCACCCACATCCTGGTACCCCGTGGCGGTGTGGCCGTGCACATCGATGCCTATAACTTCCCGGTGTGGGGCATGCTGGAAAAATTCGCGCCGACCTTCCTGGCGGGCATGCCCTCCATCGTGAAACCGGCCACCTCTACCTGCTATGTGACCGAACTCGCCGTTCGCCTGATGCAGGAATCCGGCGCCCTGCCTGAAGGCAGCCTGCAGCTGATCATCGGCAGCACCGGCGACCTGTTCGATCACCTTGAAGAGCAGGACGTAGTCACCTTCACCGGCTCGGCGGCAACCGCCCGCAAGCTCAAGAATCATCCGAACATCATCAACCGGTCGATTCCGTTCAATGCCGAGGCGGATTCACTGAACAGTGCCATTCTGGCGCCGGACGTGACCCCGGAGCACGAAGAGTTCGAACTCTTTGTGAAGGAAGTGGGCCGCGAGATGACGGCGAAGGCGGGACAGAAGTGTACGGCTATCCGCCGGGTCCTGGTACCGAAAGACCAGGTAGATGCTGTCTGCGACAAGCTGAAAGAGCGGTTGTCGAAAGTCAGCGTGGGCGATCCTTCCGTGGAAGGCGTTCGCATGGGTGCCCTGGCCTCCATCGACCAACTTGAAGACGTCAAAGCCAACATCCAGGAACTGCTGAAAACCAGCGAACTGGTCATCGGTGGCGAAGGCATCTTCAAACCGACTGGAGAGGGCACCGAGAACGGTGCGTTCATCGAGCCGCACCTGCTGCTGTGCCGGAACCCGGAAAAGGGGTGTGGAGCACACGACATTGAGGCCTTTGGCCCGGTAGCAACGGTGATTCCCTACGACACCGTCGAAGACGCAGTGGCTCTGTGTGCGCAAGGCCGGGGCTCACTGGTCACCACCCTGACCACCCGCGATCCCGCCATTGCCGGCAAGGTCGCCCCTCTGTTGGCCGCCTTCCATGGCCGTCTGCACCTACTGGACGCGGAAGCGGCGAAGGAATCCACCGGCCACGGCTCACCTCTGCCCATGCTCAAGCATGGCGGCCCCGGTCGCGCCGGCGGTGGTGAAGAGCTCGGCGGCATCCGCGCGGTACATCATTACCTGCAAAGAACTGCAATTCAGGGCTCCCCGACCATGCTGGCAGCAGTCACCCGTGAGTACGTGCGCGGTGCCGATCTGATCGAAACCGAAGTGCACCCATTCCGTCGTCATTTCGAGGACCTGCAGATCAACGAATCCCTGCTGACTCACCGGCGCACGGTTACCGAGGCGGACATCGTCAACTTCGGCTGCCTGTCCGGCGACCACTTCTACATGCACTTTGATGAAATTGCGGCGCGGGACTCCCAGTTCGGCAAGCGCATTGCCCACGGCTATTTTGTGCTTTCCGCTGCGGCGGGCCTGTTCGTTTATCCGGGCGAAGGTCCGGTTCTGGCGAACTACGGCCTGGACACCCTGCGCTTCATCGAGCCGGTGGCCCCGGGCGACACCATCCGGGCTCGGCTGACCTGCAAGCGCAAGATCGATCAGGGTCGGACATCTCCGGACGGCCACCCCCAGGGTGTGGTGGTCTGGGATGTCCAGGTTCACAACCAGAACGATGAGCTGGTTGCGAGCTACGACATCCTGACACTGGTTGCCAAGAAGCCCGGGTAACACCGGACTGCGAGACCTTCTTCCTGTCCTGGACCCTAGGGAGAAGGTCACAGGTAAATAAATGGGGTCAGATGAAAGCCTTCATCTGACCCCGGCCTCAGCGAACATGATTTTCAGATTTAACGACCTGGCTAATGGGTGCCCCCCTTTTATTTGTGCTTTACATGCCCTGGGCGATTACATACCCAGGTAGGCCTCGCGAACCTTCTCATTACTGAGCAGCTCCCGGCCAGTACCTTCAACCACCACCTTGCCAGTTTCCAGCACATAGCCACGGTCTGCCAGTGCCAGCGCCTGGGAGGCATTCTGCTCTACCAGGAAGATGGTAATCCCCTCCGCCTTGAGTTCCTTGACGATGTTGAAGATTTCCTCAACGATCAACGGCGCAAGGCCCATGCTGGGCTCATCCAGAAGCAACAATCTCGGCTTGGCCATCAGGGCCCGGCCCATGGCCAGCATCTGCTGCTGACCACCGGAGAGCTCGCCGGCCAGGTTATGGCGCTTCTGGCGAAGAATAGGGAATTTGGTGTACATACGCTCAAGGTCATCCATCACCTCAGGTGTCTTGCCCCGGGTGTAGGCGCCCAGTAGCAGATTGTCGTGAACACTGAGGTCCTTGAACACCTGCCGGCCTTCCGGAACCTGCACAATACCGTTGGCTACCCGCTGATCGGCACTGATCTTAGCAAGATCCTTACCTTCAAAGGTGATCGCGCCCCGGTCTGTAGGCTGCAACCCGGAGATGGTCATCAGCAGGGTAGATTTGCCGGCGCCATTGGCTCCTACGAGCGATACAATCTCGCCACTGTTGATGTGGATATCCACATCATGCAGCACTTCAATCTGGCCATAGGACGTAACCAACCCCTTGATGGACAGCATTTCCTGTTTTGCATGAGGTGCAGTCACCCGATCCGCATGCTTCAGGCCCAGGCCTCCGAACTTTTCGGGGGTATAACTGACAATCTGGTGGCGCAACTCCCGGAACTCTTCCCGCACCCGTTCACCAAACAATGGGTCGTTTTCCACGTCCCGCGCTTCGATGATCTGTTGCCAGTCTTCCTCAGTCAGCAGTTTACGGGCCCTTGGAATGACCACCCCTTCTTCCTTGCGAATATGCTTACGCAAGGCTTCGGTGAAACGAGCCAGGGCATGGCTGAACTCCTCACGCCCCTGCGGCCAGCCTTCCATGCAGACGGCCAGCAACCTGCGCAGCTCAAGCAGCTTTTCATGCCCGATCACGTAGCCCTTGGCCAGCTTTTCCAGCAGGGGTGCCGTCTCCGGGGACTTCTCACTGAGCCGCTTGTAAAGCTCAATGTCCGTGGGCGTGCTGTGAACCCGCCGGGAGAAGTGCTGGATGTAATCAAAAATGGTACTGAGCAGTCGCTCATCAGGACGCTGCTCGTTCACATTCATATCGCTGAGAAGCTGATCCAGCAGATCCAGGATCCGCCACAGCGCTTGGTGCTCCTGAACAATAATCCGGACGGCCTGCTCACTGCGTGACTGGGCAGGCGCCATTTCAGTGTGTTGCTCGCTCATGTGAAATGTCTCTTTGCTCAGCCACCCAGATAGGCGGCGATAACGTCCGGGTTCTGACGGATTTCCTCGGGCGTACCCTCGGCCAGAACACGACCATAGTTAAGCACCAGCAACCGGTCGGAAATGCCCATCACCAGTTTCATATCGTGCTCGACCAGCATCACCGTGATGCCCTGTTCCGCAATTTTTCGAATCAGATCCTCCAGTGCCGCTGTTTCGGTGGCGTTCAGGCCGGCCGCCGGCTCATCCAGAAGGATGACCTTTGGTTCAGCAGCCAGGGCCCGGGCAATTTCAAGTCGCTTGAGTGCGCCATAGGACATGGCGGAGGCTTCGGCATCCAGGTAGTCACCGCAACCCACGTATTCCATCAACTCAGCGGCACGCTTACGGGCTGCGGCTTCATTGCGACGCAGCGATGGCAGCCGGAACAAGGTGGTAAACAGACTGCTTCTGAGCTGAAGGTGGCGACCAAGCATCACATTCTCAATGGCGGTCATGTTCATACAGATCTGCATCTGCTGAAAGGTCCGGCACATGCCCCGTTCCGCAAGCTGGTTCGGTTCCAGCCTGGCGGTACTCTCGCCATTCAGCAGAATCTCACCCTTGGTGGGGATATAGAGGCCGGTAATCAGATTGAACAGGGTGGTCTTGCCAGCACCGTTCGGACCAATGACAGAATAGACCTGCCCGGCCTCCACGGCGAAACTGACACCTTCCACCGCATGAACACCACCAAAGGCCTTATCCAGCCCTTTTACTTCAACCAGTGCTGTCATGCCTCACCTCCCGCTTTCTTGCGCATTCTTTTGGAAACGATTGCGGTGATGGTGGGCAACAGACCCTTGGGCATGAAGATCATGGTCAGCATCAGGATCAGGCCAAACATCACGGTTTCCAGTTCCTGGAAATCCGCCAGAACCTGGGGCAACAGTTTCAGCACCACGGCACCCAGAATCACACCGAACGTGGAACCCATACCGCCAAGGACGACCATGGTGATAAAGAGAATGGAGAACTCGAAGCTTGCCACCGCCGGGGTGATAAAGCCCTGAAAGTGGGCGTAAAGGCCACCCATTACGCTGGCATAGATCGCGGAGATCACGAACACGAGGCTTTTGTACTTTGCGGTGTCGACTCCCACCACGCTGGCAGCTACTTCCGAGCCTTTCACGGACCGTAAAGCCCGGCCAATGGGCGATTCGATCAGATTCTGGGCGAACCAGACCGCCAGCAGAAGCACCACGCTGGCCAGGATATACCAGGCCTGGACACCAGAGATCTCCAGTCCGAACAACGAATACTGACCAAAGGTACTGAGCTCCCAGCCAAAGAGATCGAAGGCCGGAACCGGCATGCCGTCCGGGCCACCGGTAATGGCACGCTCGTTGTTCAGAATGATGGTAATTATGAAGCCCACTGCGAGGGTTGCCATGGAAAGGTAATGCCCTTTCAGTCGCAGGATCGGGCGACCCACAACCCAGGCAATGATGCCAACCGCAATGGCACCGACCACCAGCGCCGGGACAGAAGACCAGCCGTAAGTCCCGGTTGTGATACCCGTGAAGTAAGCACCCAGGCCAAAGAAGCCCGCGTGACCAAGGCTGATCTGACCGGCAAAGCCCACCAATAGGTTCAGGCCGATAACGGTAGCGGCAATGATGGCCATCTGGATGGCCAGTTCATAATGGAACGGGTTGCCCAGAAAAGCCGGAAGGATAATCAGGATAAGTGCGAGGACCAGCAGGCCCCGGAGGCGCGACTGCATAAACCGGTTCAACATCAGACACGCTCCACTACTTTGGCGCCGAAAAGTCCTCGGGGCATGAAGAAGAGCACCAGCAGAATCATGGAAAACGCTACCGCGTCCTTGTAATCGGATGAAATGTAACCGGCCGCCATGGCTTCAACAATGCCAAGGGCAAGGCCACCGACAACAGCACCCACACCGCTGCCAAGACCTCCGATAGCCGCGGCAACAAAGCCTTTCAGTCCGAGGATGATCCCGATGTCATAGGAAGTAAAAGTAATCGGTGCGACTACAATCCCGGCCACCGAGCCAAGCAGCGCAGACACCATGAATGCCAGCATAAGCACCATCTGGGTGCGGATGCCGACCAGGCGTGCCGCCTCCTTGTTCATGGAAGTTGCCAGAATCGCTTTGCCAATCAGCGTCTTGGTGAAGAACAGCACCAAAGCCACCACCATGACCGCGCCAATACCGAGAACCCACAGGCTCTGGCTGTTCAGCACGGCACCAAACACCTGGATAGGCTGGTCGGTGCTGAAGTTCTGCATCACGTGGTACTCCTTGCCCCAGACTACCTGGGCGATACCGCGAATAAAGATGGAGGCACCAATGGTGATGATAATCAGGGTAACCACATCGGCCTGTTTGGCCGGAGCAATAGCGAGACGCTGAAGGGCAATCCCCAGCACACCAGCCAGAATGATTGCCAGCACGACCGCGAATATCATGGGCACTCCCATGGCGGTCAGGGAAACCGTTGCCATGCCTCCAATCATCAGGAATTCACCCTGGGCGAAGTTGATGACATGGCTGGCGTTGTAAATCAGGGTAAAACCGAGGGCTATCAGGGCGTAGGTCGCACCGATAGTAATCCCGGTGAACAGGTACTGTAAGAATTCTGCTAGCATAGCGGTGGTTCCGGTCGAACATCGGCTGACGACCTACCCTGGGAAGGGGGCATCGCCAGCCGCGAGACAGGTTAAAGGGGTATCAGTCGATCAGTTTCCATTCGCCGTTCTGGACTTCCAGAATGCGGAAGGATTCCGGATCCAGGCCGTTGTGGTCTTCCGGTGACATGTTGAAGACACCGGTTACGCCGACATAGCCATCAATGTTTTCCAGTGCGTTACGAACCGCTTCCGGATCTGTAGAGCCAGCTTCTTCCATGGCGCGAACTGCCAGCATCAGACCGTCGTAGGCGTAGGCTCCGAAAGTGGACACCTTGGAATCCCAGCGGGCTTCGTACTCAGCTTTGTAGTTCTGAACCACTTCTTTCTGGGGATCGTCTTCCGGCAGGGAGTCCGGCACCAGCAGCGGTGATGCAGGCAGACGAAGGCCTTCAGCCGCGGAACCGGCCAGCTCAAGGAAGCTGTCAGAGGCTACGCCGTGGGATTGATAGAACGGAAGCTCCATTCCCAGTTGGGCATAGTTGCGGGTAACAATGGCCGGGCCCTGACCGAAACCGAAGTTGAGAACCGCTTCAACACCTTTTGTGTTACGGATATTGGTCAGCTGGGCGGTCATGTCTGTATCAGATCCGCTGTAGGTGACATCGGCCACCACTTCCATACCCATCTGCCCTGCCACTTCCAGGGTCTGGGTACGGCCGGAACTGCCGAAACCACCAGTGCCGGAGATCAGACCGATCCTGCTGATGCCACGGTCTTTCATGTCCGACAGAATGCGCTCTGCCGCCATGCGGTCAGACTGGGGAGTCTTGAACACCCACTTCTTCACCGGCGTGGTAATAACCACGGCACCCGCCAGGGAGATGAAGGGCACCTGTGCCTGCTCAATCAGTGGCACCGCTGCCATGGTGGCGCCAGTGGTGCTGCCACCAACAATGATATCCACCCGGTCCGAACGGATCAGGCGGCTGGCGAAGTTACGGGCGGAGGAGGCATTGCCCACGTCATCATAGTGGATCAGTTCCAACTGACGGCCCAGAACACCACCGTCTTCATTGATTTTCTCAACGTACATCTCAAGCGTTTTCAGCTCGGGGTCGCCAAGGAAGGATGCCGGACCTGTGACAGACAGGAACGACCCGATTTTGATGGGTTCAGCTGCCTGGGCACTCATCATCATGAGACCGGCAGCCGCAACGGCCGCGCATTTTCCGACGCGACGGATCATTGTATTAAGCATTGTTTTTGTTCTCCCGGATTGTGCAGGGGCTTGAGTATGTTGTTATTCCCTCATCCTTGATCAGATGCTCTCCTGATTCTTCGCTTCCGGTATAATTCGATACCATTGACGAATATCAATTGAAGTTATTGTATCATAACTTCCATGTCAACCGATTTCAGGGCGACGGTCGATGCTCCTTAAGTAAAGCCGACGCTGTCACGGCGCGCCAGAACAGCACGCATAAAGACAAACCTTTACCTGACACGCAGGACCCGCATAATACGTGCAACGTGTTTCATTGATTCTTATTTGCGAACCCAGGGCCATGACTGCAAAAAGCCAGCTCGAACTGCTTGTCAGGAACTTTCAGAAAAAACGGCCGCTCCGTGCCGGCTCCCTCATCATTACCATCTATGGCGACGCCATCGTTCCCCGCGGTGGCAATGTCTGGCTTGGCAGCCTGATGAAGCTGGTAGAACCCATGGGCATCAGCCAGCGGCTGGTTCGCACTTCCGTGTACCGTCTGGTTCAGGAATCCTGGCTGCAAACGGAAAAGGTCGGCCGTTGCAGTTATTACAGCCTCACAGGCCCCGGGCTGCGCCGATTCGAACAGGCCTTTCAGCACGTCTACAACCTGGACACCGAGGAATGGACTGGCAGTTGGTGCCTGGTCTACCTGAACCAGCTGGACCCGGATCTTCGCCAGAAGGTTCGGGAGGAGTTGAAGTGGCTCAGCTTCGGCAGCATGGCGCCGGGCTTGATGGAGCACCCCCGGTATACCCGCAGCGAACTGATTCCCATGCTGCAGGAGTGGGGCGCCCTGGAAGACACCATCGTGATGCAGACCATACCCATAGAGCAGAAAAGCCCCAGGGCGCTTCGTCTGCAGGTTCGCGAAAGCTGGAACCTGGATGAGCTTGGAGGCCGCTACCGGCGCTTCCTGAAACAGTTCCGCCCCCTCTGGCGTGAGCTGCAATCGGAAGACACGCTCAGCCCGAAAGAATGCCTGATCCTCCGGATATTGCTGATTCACGAGTACCGAAAAATTCTGCTTCGAGACCCACTACTGCCGGACGAGTTGCTACCGGGCGACTGGGAAGGCCGCAGCGCCAAGCAACTCTGCCGGAACCTGTACCGGAAGATTTATGTGCGGGCGGAACAATGGCTGGATGAAACCCTGGAGAATGCCTCCGGCCCCCTCCCCGGCCCCGGCGAGAAATTCTTCAAGCGCTTTGGAGGGCTGAGAGACATGACCACGACTCAGGAAGAAACGCCGGAATCCGCTGTCTGAACACTGCGAACTGTTGTACTCTAAACTGAAAGGCCGGAATAACGGTGTCTCATGAGCCACAACAAACAGCGCCTACAGCCCGAATTTGAGTGGGTCGATCAGCAAGGTGATGAGTCGATTCGCTACCTTGATCATGGATACCCCAGCCCCCTTGTGCGCTGGCACTACCATGAGGAATATGAGCTACACCTGATCACAGCGACGTCAGGCAAGGTGTTCGTTGGCGACTACATTGGCAACTTCTCACCTGACAGCCTGATACTGGTCGGGCCCAACCTGCCTCATAACTGGATAAGCCAACTGGATCAGGGCGAGCGCGTCGAGTTACGCGACCGCGTCATCAACTTCTCCCATGAGTTTGTGAAAGGATGCGAATCCTTCTTCCCGGAAGCACGGCTGCTGGCTCGGTTCTGGGAGCGCGCGCAGTATGGCATCGAGTTTCTGAACCCCGACGGCATTGCCAGGGCCGTGGAGCTGTTCGAAGACATTGCAACTTCCGGAGGTTTCAGGCGCCTGACCCGATTCTGGACACTGATTGAGCTTCTTGCGGGCATTGATGATTACCGGGTGCTCTCGTCATCCACCTATATCCCGATTACCGACGAAAAGATCCTCCATCGCCTCAATCAGGCCGTCAATTACATCTTCGAGTCCTATGACACAGGCATCTCCCTCGAGGAAGTCGCGGACCATGTGAACATGGGGCCGACCTATTTCTCTAAGTTCTTCAGGAAAGCGACTGGTCAACGCTTTACCGAATTCGTCAATACCCTGCGCATCAACAAGGCCTGCGAACATCTTGCCCACACCGACGAGCCGATTACTGAAATCTGCTTTTCGGTCGGATTCAACAATATCGCAAACTTCAACCGCCGCTTTTTCCACCTCAAGAAAATGACACCGTCGGACTATCGAAAGGCATCAATGGATGTTCTTTACCGGGGCTGACCCGCTTTTTACCGTTTCCAACCAATACCTTATATCTGAATATCATTTTCCTCCCGAATCAGAAAGATGACGAATCAGCCCCCATTCAAGGGAAAGTTCACGCCGACTCTCATAACCGATGACAGCTCACCTGATGGAAAAAAAGTACATAAATCTGGCGAATTATGTATTTGTCCGCTTTTCATGCTCAGCGTGTAATAGGACCCAGCACCCGATTGGGTGTACCGGTAACAACACTGTTGACGGGTTTCCAGATTTAGCCCGGATCGACCTACTCCAAAAATAAACAGAGGTTTGAACATGAGCACCAACACCCTTTTCCCGGCGCAGGTCGCAGCCGGAATCCTGACCGCATCCTCCTCCGCCATGACGGCAACTAAAGTCACTTACAGATAAACGAAGTTCCGCATAGATTTAATGCGACTACTCAGCGTGGAAATAAAACAAATAGCATCCATCACATGAGGTAAAATCAATGAGATTAATAAGCGCTTCAAAACTGGGGACGGTTTGTGCGTTGCTGGGGATGGCCGCCAGCCCCACTTACGCCACAGAATTGGGGCTGGCCTCCAGCCCCGCCCCTGGCACGGAATTATTCGACGGTAAAGTAGAAATCAAGGGCGCTATCATGAGCTCCTTCCAGGCACTGGAAGCTGACGATAATGCGTTCAATGTTGCTGATCGGTCGGCCGACTCAGGTTTCAACCGGATACGCTTTTCTCTCGGCTTCGATATCCAGGTCTCAGAACGCATCAGTGCCTTTGTGGAACTCAGCGAAGAACCGAATGACTTTGGCACTGACGATCAGTTCGAAATCTCCAACGACCTGTCGTTTATCAATTATATGCTCACTGATGACCTCACTTTTCGTTTGGGCGGAGTTGTCACCGCAGTGCGCAACTTCGGGGGATATTCGGACGGTGCCGTGGTACAGGGCAACCCGCTGATTGGCAACTCGCCCGCCGATATGGTTACCGCGGAATCCGGCCTCACCGTCTTGGGAAGCCATGATATCGGCAGCGGTTTTCTCAAACGGGTGAACTGGGACGCCACCGTGACTGTGCCCACCTTCTTCGAGGATTTCAGCGGGGATCGTGGCTATGATTACTTCTTCAAGGGTTCTCTGGACCTGCCCATGGGCTTCAGTGTCGGCGGCGGCTATGCCTTCAATGACCTGGGTGATCAGGTTACCGGCGATAATCCGCGCCCGTTCAGTGAGGTTCAGACGATGGGCATGGTGCAGGGTGACGGCGACAACTACAACTTCCCGGGCAGTGGTGCCGGTGCTCGTGATACCCATGCCGGTCTGTTGCCGGGTCTTGAAGTCGATGTGTGGCAGATCGGTGCCCAGTATACAGGTGAGGATATCCCGCTCTACGCCCGCATCTGGTTCGGCCGGGCTGAAGATAAATTCAGTTTTGGAGACAGCTCAGGGAATCAGACCGTTGCTAGCCAGGCCACCCAGTTCCTGCAGCAGACAAGCGAAATGCAATTTTACGGCACGGAGGCCAGCTACTACATCATGCCTTCAAAACTTTACGGTGCAGTGCGCTACACCCTTGTGACTAATGAGTCCGACAATGCCGGTCCCGACGACGAGTTGACACGTACCCAGGTCGGCGGCGGTTATTGGCTAAATGATGTGGCGCTAGTAAAGGCGGAGTACGTGAGCCAGCAAGAGGGCGCGAATTCCCCCGGCCAGATCGGGGATGACTGGGATGGCTTTATGCTGGAAGCCTCTGTAGTTTTCTAGTTTCCGCTCCGGAAAAATTGGGTACAGACCCCGTTTTCTTTAATCGGGGTCTGTACTCAATTGATAGTGTTTCCGATTAGCATCTCTGCCGAAATCGATCTGGCAACCGAAGCTCGAGTGCTGGATCCTGGCCCGACTGCGTCACCGGGCATTCGATAACACATCGAGATGGCCGTGTGCAAATCGGTCACGTTCGCCGGAATACACAACTTTATCGCGTCAGATTTTTCCTTTTCTAACAGGACAATGCTTTACCGACAGCCGCTCAAAAGGTGGTTCACGGTGGCTGACGCTTAAGGGAACAGCTCGGCGAATGGCAAAAAAGTACATAAATCTGGCGAAGTATGTATTTGTCCGCTTTTCATACTCAGCGTGTAATGGGCTCATAGGATTCAGCACCCGATTGGGTGTACCGACAACAATGTTGACGGGTTTCCAGATTTAGCCGGGATCGACCTACTCCAAAAATAAACAGAGGTTCGAACATGAGCACCAACAGCTTTTTCCCTGCGCTGGTCGCAGCCGGAATCCTGACCGCATCCTTCCCGGCCATGGCGGCCACCAAAGTCACGATTGGCACCGTCAACAACGGCGACATGATTCGCATGCAAGGTTTGTCTGATGCCTTCGAAGCAGAATACCCGAATATAGACCTCGACTGGGTCGTACTTGAGGAAAATGTCCTCCGCCAGCGCCTGACCACGGATATTGCCACCGGCGGTGGCCAGTTCGACGTGATGACCATCGGCATGTACGAGGCCCCGATCTGGGGAGAAAAAGGCTGGCTGACGGTTATGGATGACCTGCCGGAAGACTATGACAAGGAAGATATTTTCCCGTCGGTCCTTGGCGGCCTCTCGAAGAACGGGAAGCTCTACGCGCTGCCCTTCTATGCCGAAAGCTCGATGACCTACTACCGCAAGGATCTTTTCGAAAAAAACGGGTTAACCATGCCGGCCCAGCCCACCTGGGAACAGATGAAGTCGTTCGCCAAAACCCTCCACAAGCCCGACGAGGGACAATACGGGGTTTGCCTGCGCGGCAAAGCCGGCTGGGGCGAAAACATGGCGCTGATCACCACCATCGCCAACGCGTTCGGTGCCCGCTGGTTTGACGAAGAGTGGAAACCTGAATTCACCGGCCCGGAGTGGAAAGACGCGCTCACGTTCTACGTCGACCTGCTGGGTAACTACGGTCCCCCGGGGGCATCCTCCAATGGCTTCAATGAAAACCTCGCACTGTTCAACTCCGGCAAATGCGGCCTATGGGTAGACGCCACGGTAGCCGGCGCGTTTGTTACCGACGAATCCCAGAGCAAGGTCGCTGATAAAGTTGGTTTTGCACTGGCACCAAGCCAGAAGACCGATAAGGGCGCTGGTTGGCTGTGGTCCTGGGCACTGGCCATTCCGGTCAGCTCGGATGCAAAAGAAGCCGCCAAGACCTTTATCACCTGGGCGACATCCAAGCAATACAGTGCCCTGGTGGCGGAGACCACCGGCATCGCAACCACTCCTCCGGGCACTCGGGCATCAACTTACGACAACGCCGAGTACCTTGCTGCCGCGCCGTTTGCGGCCAAAACCCTTGAGTCGATGGATAGGGCCGACCCCAATGACGCCACCCTGAAGCCGGCCCCCTATGTGGGCGTCCAGTTTGCCGCCATCCCGGAGTTTCAGGCCATTGCAACCCAGGTTGGCAAACTTTTCTCCGGGGCGCTCGCCGGCTCCATGTCGACCGAACAGGCCCTGATGGGCGCCCAGTCGATTACGACCCGCGAAATGACCCGGGCGCGTTACTACTCAAAGTAATCACGTCGCTATGAATTAACACAACTGGCACCTGTGGGTCCCGTCATGCCGCTCCATCGGTTTATACGGGCAGCCCACATCGTCAGGGCCCCTTCCCGGAGGCATTGGTATGGAAACAAAAACTTTGGATGCGGACGCAATCCGCACAATGCAAGATACGGCTCCGACTACAGGAGGTGTCAGCAAACAGAAAGCCAGAATCAGCCGGCTCATGGTATCGCCATCGGTGCTGTTGCTTCTGCTCTGGATGGTTGTTCCCCTGTCCATGACGATTTACTTCTCGTTGATCCGGTATAACCTGCTTTATCCCGGCGAAAACGAGTACGTCGGCCTGGAGAACTTCCGGTTTTTCGTGACTGACCTGGGGTTCATGGCCGGAATGACCAACACACTGCTGCTGGTCGGCTCGGTACTCTTGATCACAGTCGTGTTCGGTGTCCTGATTTCACTGCTCATCAATCTGGCGTTCTGGGGTCAGGGCATTGTCAGAATCCTGTTGATTTCGCCGTTTTTCATCATGCCCACGGTAAATGCACTGGTCTGGAAAAACCTGCTGCTGCACCCGGTGTCGGGAGTCTTTGCCGCCATCTGGCAGTTTTTCGGCGCGCAACCCATTGACTGGTTCTCGGAGTTTCCGCTTTTCTCCATCATCATGATCGTGTCGTGGCAATGGCTGCCTTTCGCGATCCTTCTGCTGATGACCGCACTGCAGTCGCTCGACCAGGAGCAGCAGGAAGCCGCGCGACTGGACGGCGCTGGCCCATGGGCCCTGTTCTGGCACCTGACTCTCCCCCACCTGGCGCGCCCGATTGCCGTGGTGGTGATGATCGAAACCATTTTCCTGCTCTCACTGTTTGCGGAAATCTTCACAACAACCGGTGGTGGCCCCGGCTACGAAACCACCAACCTCGCCTACCTGATCTACAGCCAGGCGTTACTCCAGTTCGACGTTGGCCTTGCGTCAGCGGGCGGACTGATTGCCGTCATTCTTGCCAATATCGCCGCGTTCTTCCTGGTTCGCGTCGTCGGCAAGAGCCTGACCGATAAACAATAACGCCGGAGGTGACACCATGCTTAGCCTGAAACAACGCCGAAGCCTGACAACGGCCCTGATGGGTATCCTGGCCTGGGGCGTAGCCCTGACCATCTTCTTTCCGATTTTCTGGATGCTGCTGACCAGCTTCAAAACCGAAATCGACGCGTTCGCGACGCCGCCCCAACTGTTCTTCACACCCACGCTGGAGAACTACACGCTGGTCAATGAGCGCAGCGACTACTTCCACTTTGCCTGGAACTCAGTGGTAGTGTCTTTCGGCTCAACGATTATCGGGATGCTGCTGGCGGTACCCGCCGCCTACTCCATGGCGTTTTTCGAGACCAAACGCACCAAGGCCACCCTGCTCTGGATGCTGTCCACCAAGATGCTGCCACCTGTCGGCGTACTGGTCCCGATCTACCTGCTGTTCAAAGACCTGCAGATGCTGGATACCCGCATTGGGCTGACCATTATTTTCACGCTGATCAACCTGCCAATCATGATCTGGATGGCTTACACCTACTTCAAGGAAATCCCGAAAGAGGTACTGGAAGCCGCGCGTATGGACGGCTCAACGCTGTTCCAGGAGATCTGGCGGGTTCTGCTTCCCATGAGCAAAGGCGGGCTGGCGTCCACCGTTCTGCTGGCACTGATTCTGAGCTGGAACGAGGCATTCTGGTCGCTGAACCTCACCGCATCGCAGGCAGCGCCCCTGACTGCCCTGATCGCCTCCTACTCGAGTCCCGAAGGACTGTTCTGGGCCAAGTTGTCCGCAGTCTCAACCCTGGCCTGCGCTCCGATCCTGATCTTTGGCTGGATCAGTCAGAAACAGTTGGTTCGCGGTTTGTCCTTTGGCGCAGTTAAATAACGGAGAATTCCCATGGCTGATTTAACAATAAAAAACCTGAAAAAATCCTTTGGGGATGTGGAAATCCTCAAAGGCATCAACCTGACCATCAAGGATCACGAGTTTGTTGTCTTCGTTGGCCCCTCAGGCTGTGGCAAGTCGACCCTGCTGCGCTCGATCGCCGGCCTTGAAGAGGTTACCAGTGGTCATATTTACCTGGACGACAGGGAAATCACCGAACTGGCGCCCGCCAAGCGGGATCTGGCGATGGTCTTCCAGAGCTACGCGCTTTACCCCCACATGTCCGTGCGCAAGAACATGTCGTTCGCGCTGGAGCTGGCCAAGGAACGCAAAGAGATGATCAATGCCAAGGTGGCTGAAGCAGCTCGCATTCTGGAGCTGGAGCCTTTGCTTGAGCGTAAGCCCAAGGAACTGTCCGGTGGGCAACGCCAGCGCGTTGCCATTGGCCGCTCCATCGTCCGCCAGCCCAAGGTGTTCCTGTTTGACGAACCGCTGTCAAACCTCGATGCCGCACTTCGCGTGCAGATGCGGCTTGAACTTGCGCGGCTTCACCATGACCTGAAAGCCACCATGATCTACGTGACTCACGATCAGGTCGAGGCCATGACCCTCGCCAATAAGGTTGTGGTACTCAACCAGGGGCAGATCGAGCAGGTCGGCTCACCCATGGAGCTCTATCACAGCCCGGCCAACCGGTTTGTCGCGGGCTTTCTCGGCATGCCGAAAATGAGTTTCCTGCCTGCTACCGTGCTTGCATGCGATCACCAGGGAACCCAAATCCAGCTCGAAGATGGCGCGACGCTCACCCTGCCGGTCGAGGGGACATCATTGCGCAAGGACAGCCGCGTAACCCTGGGCGTGCGGCCTGAGAACATTTATGTCTCCGACCCTGCGGAAAGCCACCTCACCGGCCGTCTGGACATAGCAGAAAATCTTGGCAGTGACACCTACTGTTACGTTAAAACCGGCACCGGCGAAACGCTTACGGTCCGGACACCGGGCAATTTCACATGCAACTTTGGCCAGCAGATCGGCCTGAGCCTCGAGCTCGACCAGTGCCACCTGTTCGATGACCAGGACCAGGCCCTGCCCAGACTCGAGCAGATCGCCGCCTGACACGCGAAGGGCCGGCCCCGCCGGCCGGAAAACAGGGTGAACCTATGAAGCTGAACAAGACCACACTGTCCGACCTGCCAAGCGGCGTTTCGCGCCCGCAGTACAATCGGGCAAACCTGAAACATGGCATCATCCACATCGGGGTTGGCGGCTTTCACCGTGCCCATCAGGCCATGTACACAGACAGACTGTTGCAGCAAGGCGGCAGCGACGACTGGGCCATCTGCGGAGTCGGGCTGCGTGAGGCAGACCGAACCATGCAGTCCGTCCTGGCAGAACAGGACTACCTCTATACCCTGATCGAGCTGGGCTCCGATGGGACCAATGCATTGAGTGTCATCGGTGCGATCACCGATTTTCTGTTTGCTCCGGATGACCCCGGCCGGGTGATCGAAAAGCTTGCCAGTCCTGACGTCCGAATCGTTTCCCTCACCATTACCGAGGGAGGCTACAACGTTGATGACAATACCGGGCTTTTCAACCATGAGCATCCGGATGTGGTTCATGACCTGCGGCATCCCCGGCAGCCGCGCACCGTGTTTGGTTTTCTGACCGAAGCCCTTGCCCGCCGCAGAAGCCGGGGACTGGCACCATTTACCATCATGTCCTGCGACAACCTGCCCCACAACGGCCATGCAGCGCGCAGCGCTTTACTGGCATTCGCCTACATGCGTGATGCCGGGCTGGCAGAGTGGATTGATCAACAGGTCACTTTTCCCTGCAGTATGGTGGATCGAATTACACCGGGAACCACGCCCGCCCATACCGAGTGGCTGAAACTCTCCCATGGTATCGAGGATCGCTGGCCAGTCATCTGTGAGCCGTTCACCCAGTGGGTTCTGGAAGACAACTTCTGCAACGGTCGCCCGGACTGGGCTTCCGTCGGCGCCCAGTTCACTGACAATGTGGCCCCCTACGAGCTGATGAAAATCCGGCTGCTGAATGCCAGCCACTCGGCCATGGCGTACCTGGGTTACCTTGCCGGCTATCGCTACACCCATGAAGTCATGGCAGACAGCCGTTTCACCGATTTTATCCGGGCCTTCATGGATGAGGATGTTACCCCGATTCTGGGTGACATTCCGGGCGTTGATCTCGTTGGCTATAAGGCGACACTGATCGACCGCTTTTCCAACCCACAGGTCGGCGACCAACTGGCCAGGCTGTGCCTTGACGGATCCAGCAAGATCCCCAAGTTCCTGGTGCCAACCATTCGAGCGCTTATTCAGGAATCCCGGCCCCTGGACCGCGTGGCCCTGGTCATCGCAAGCTGGGCGGTATACCTCAAAGGCCGCGACGAAACCGGCCAGCACCATGAGATTCAGGACCCTCTTGCGGAACGCCTGCAAACCGCAGTGCAGAACCGGGATAGCCTGAAACAGAAGTTTCTGGGCATGGAAGATCTGTTCAGCGGAGATCTGATTAATTCCCGGGCCTTTTGCGAGGCCTTCGAATCCGCCGTGAATAAACTTGAATCCAAGGGCACTCTGGCAACGCTGCAAACGTTGCCAGTTGCCTAAAGCCGCCCCAGGCAGGACACAGACAATGCAAAAGGTCATCGCATTTGGAGAGGCCCTGATTGATATGCTCTCCAGCAACGTCAGCAACACCAACGGACCCGGGAAGACAAAGACGTCCGGGCAGGAAACCTTTACCAAGTTCCCCGGTGGCGCCCCCGCGAACGTCGCAGCCACGGTCGGTAAGCTGGGCGGGCGCAGCTATTTTGCGGGCAAGGTCGGAGCGGATATGTTCGGTGACTTCCTCAGGGCATCACTGGAAGACAACGGCGTAAATACCGACTACCTGTTACAAACCAGCGAAGCCAAAACGGCACTGGCCTTTGTGTTGCTGGACTCTCAGGGTGAGCGAAGTTTCGAGTTCTATCGCAACCCTTCCGCGGATATGCTGTTTCGCCCGGAGGATTTTCAGGATGAATGGTTCCAGGAGCCGGGAATTTTCCATTTCTGTTCCAATACCCTAACCGAGCCCGGCATACGGGAAACAACCCTGGCGGGCCTGGAAAAAGCCAGGAGTGCCGGGTTTGTCATCAGCTTTGACCTGAATCTGCGTGAAAATCTCTGGCCAGAGAACAGCGACCCATTCGGCGCTGTTTGGTCCTGCATTGAGCGGGCACATGTGGTTAAACTCAGCGCAGAAGAACTGGCCTTCCTCTGCGGTGATCAGGATGAGGATCTTGTCCTGAGGAGGCTCCAGAACGCCGGCGTCGCATTGATCGTGATCACCGACGGAGGAGCACCCATGCGTTATTACACAGGCAGCCATAAAGGGCTGATTCAACCTGTAGAGGTAACCATGGTAGACAGCACAGCGGCCGGCGATGCCTTTGTCGGCGGCCTGCTATACCGCCTCTCAGAAACGGAAGTGTCTCCGGCGCGATTGACTGCTCTGGGCGAACATCCTGAAGCCCTGAAAGAAATGCTTCAGTTCGCCAGCGCCTGCGGCGCCCACGCGGTAACCCGCGCTGGGGCATTTACCTCACTGCCGAGCCAGTCTGACCTGGAGAGCCTGCTCAGGATTTCCCGGCACCGGACTCAGCCAACTGTGCCCGGGTCTTGAGACGCCCCTCCCGGCGTGCCTGGGCATTGTCGAACCGACGCTTCTGCTGAGGGGTCACCGGGACAACCTCCGGCAGCTCAACCGACGACCGCAGTTTCGTCTTGACGCTGCTGTGCCCGCCTTGCCAGATGAAGCATGAGTACACCCAGCGCCATAACAACCAGAGTCAACCAAAGACCGTTGGTGTAATTACCCTCCACATCCGCCAGATAGCCGACGACTGCCGGTGCCACCATCTGCGCTATGCCATAACTGAAGGTCAGCCGGCTCATGGGCCGGGAGGGATTTTCGGGGAACACGCGCCCGACCATCGCCAGCATCATGCTGACAATACCGATAAAGCTGGCACCATAAATCACGGAACTGAGCATCACACTGGTCAGGCTGGTGTTCATGATCAGCATCAGGATACTCACCGAGTTCAGTGTGTAGGCCAGGTACAGTGCCAGCCACTGCCCCCAGCGACGGGAGAATACATCCCAGAGCCAGCAGGCCGGGGTGGCGGCAAGACCGGCAATCAGCCAGACCAGCCAGCCCTGGCCGCTGAGCTCGGGCATGGATTCGGCGATGGCCACCAGGAACGTGGCTGTCACCACATAGCCCACGCCGGCGCAGAAATACGCCAGTTGCAGTATACGGATGAAGCGGCTCCGCTCATCCCCGGTACCTTCACCCCCTGTGCGGGGCAGAGCGCAGGCCCGGTAGTCCGGCATCCAGCGCCAGGCAGGAACCAGAAGTGCCAGCGCCACCAACCCGTAGATCACCCATTGCTGATCCCAGGTGAACGGGTCCTTGATCAGCTCGGCCACCACGGCAGTCAGGACAATCCCAAGCCCGATGCCGGAAAAGAACACACCAAGCTCGGATTTCTGGTTATTCTTGATCAGCCAGCTCATCAGCAGGCCGGCTCCCAGCAACATGCCCGCTGAAGTGCTCAGCCCGGAGATAAAGCGCAGAATGAACCACAACCACATGTTGGTGGTGTACCCCATGAGCACCGTCGAAACCACGGCGACCACCAGTCCGAGCTGGTACAGCCTGACCTTGAGACCGAGATCGCTGATCCGGGTAATGAGCACCGCCCCGGTCAGGTAGCCGGCATAGTTCACGGTAGCCAGCATGCCGACAACGGATTTGCTCAGCCCCAGCGCAGCAACCATTTCCGGGATCATCGGCGTGTAGGAAAACCGGGCGATCCCCACCATGACCACAACGGCGATCACGCTGGCCACCAGCACTTTTATTGTTTCTATCGGTTTCACGCGGTGCCCTTACATCGGAACGAGTTCAGATCAGGCGCGGCCCAGGAACTTGCGCTCCTCCACGTTAATGCGAATGCGATCTCCGGTGGAGATATGTTCAGGCACCTGTACCACCAGACCAGTTGCAAAACGGGCGGGCTTGGTTCTGGCCGTCGCAGAGCCGCCTTTGACGGACGGATCCGTCTCTTCAATCACCAGTTCAACGGTGGGCGGAAGTGCGAGTGCAACCGGCGAGTCCTTCAACAGGATAACCATAACGCCCTGCGTGTCTTCGGAGATGAACAGCAGCTCTTCGGCAATGGCGTCCCGGTTCAGGCTGTACTGGGTGAAGTCCTCGGTATCCATGAACACGTACTCATCGCCATCCGCGTAGGAAAAGGTGGCTTCCCGGCGCGTCAGGTCAGCCAGGTTGAGCATGTCCGAATCCTTGAATGTCTCGTCAAGCTTCTGGCTGGTCACCACATCGTACATTCGCATCCGGTACAGGCTGCCACCGGCACGGCCCTGGGGGACCGAGCGCTCAATGTCTTTCACGAAATACACCCGTCCGTCGTATTCAACAGCGGAATTCTTTTTGATCTCACTGGCTCTGGGCATGTCTTCTGTTTCCGTAAAGGGAGTTTCGCTTAACCGTTCAGCCCCAAATGCTCTGAATCCTGCTCAATGCAACGATCCAGAAGCGCCAGGTAATCCGCCTTGGCTTTAACCTTGGTTTCCCGGTGCGCACGCATGTTCAGAGTCTTGAAGTGGAGCGCAAGCCCGGTGGCTCGTTCGATCAGTTTGTCCTGGGCAACCACCTCATCCAGGAACCCTGCCTCGACCGCGCCTTCAGGGCTGTAGATTTCAGCGTTTACAACCGAGCGGTAGAAATGAGCCGGCGCCAGACGGTGGCGGGCAATTTCGATACCGGCATGGTGCATGGTCATGCCAATCGCAACCTCATTCAGGCCCAGCTTGAAGGGCCCTTCGATACCAATGCGATGATCTACGGACAGCAGGATGAACGCTCCCTTGGCAATGGCATGGCCGCTGCACGCGCCGATCACCGGCAACGGAAACGCCGCGAGGCGACGGGTCAGTTTGGAGCCGGTAGTTACCAGCGCCGCAGCTTCCTTCGGACCTTTCTGCATTTCCTTCAGATCGTAACCGGCGGAGAAAATGCCCGGCTGGCCGGTGAGGATAACAACGGCCTTGTCCTGCTCCGCACGATCCAGCGCCTGATTCAGGCCCTCAATAACCTCATGACTCAGGGCATTCGCCTTGCCATTGCTGATGGTGATCGTCGCAACACCGTCTTTCAACTCGTAACCTACCAGCTCAGTCACCTGCCTTACCTCTCTACCAAAATTAAAGTGAGCGTTTGTTTACTTAGTCGGACCAGATTGTGGGTCAGCCGCGTCCGAGTTTCAACAATCTTTGCAAGAATTCGAAGGGCACGGAGCTCTGAATAATCTTACCCACAAAAACTGTGGATAACTTTGTGGGAACAGCTCGGACAGGTGTCTTCAGCCCTGCAATCACAGGGCTTCAGGGATTATGGCGTTTTAATGACCGGCTACGCCTTAAACAGCACGCTCGAGCTACCGAATAGCTTAGGATTGCAGCCGCAGGCTGACCTGTGGCGGTGCATGTCACGGGTCAGCCTCTGTTGAAATCCGACATCACATCCTGCAGATCCCGCTTGAGCTCCTCGGGTTCGGTGATCCAAACGGTTTTATCAAGGCCGGGAAAGACGCCGACATCCAGGCCATCCCTGGTCAGCCCGGGCACCCATTTCCTGAAAAAGTCTGGCAATGAAATACTTCGGGGAGACAGGTCATCGGCACCCTTGGCGTAGTCGGCGGCAAACGCCGGGGCAGGCCAAACGGGCAGGTACTCTACGTCGCCATCGTCGGAGGCAATTTTCAGGAAGCGATTCCCGGTATTAACCAGAATCCAGATTTCGCGCTCCTCGCCCACCTGGTTCAGGAAGTAGTCGTACCGCAGTTCGCCGTCCATTTCGATTACCGGGGTAAGTTCATCACTGCTCATATCAGGCACGCCACTCCAACAAGTTGCTTTCGGGTAGGTTTCGGAGCCTAACACGGAATCCGGGAAGACTGACTGTAGTACGTTCACGGATGCGGCTCATTGCCTTTTTAACCGGTTCATGTGCCACATTAGCCATGGTGAGCTCCTCTTGCCAGTGCTTAAAGAAAGTGATCCAGGCCGATAACGGTCCCGGCTCCAGACCGATTCGGTCTGCCTTGTTCAGTTCGATCAGGTTCATCTGCAAAATGTTCCCCAGCGATATGTCCGGCTGGGTTTCGTCACGCATCTCGAACCGACACACCGCTTGCCTACGTTCGTTCTCAGTTGCAGTGAACAAATCAAAATCCAGCAGGTGCAGCCCGACCGAGGCTCTCAGGTGCTGGTAGTCCTCCCCAGCATCCAGTTGCGTGCCCAGAGTACGCGCAAGGTAAAACAAACCGCGCTTATGCCAAGCACCGTACCTGCGAACCTGTATCTCGACATTATAGCAGTGGCCTTCCCCATCCCGAGCCAGGACATCCAGGATAATGTATTTGCCAGTCAGTTCACTGGCTTCGATATTCGGGTTCAGAATATCAACCGACATAATATCCGGAAGATCAGGGCGCAGATCATTAATCAGGTTCACCAACAGATCCGGGGCTTCTGCAAACAAACGCTTGAAAACGTAATCGTTGGTCGGATCGAGTAAGTCGCTCATGAGGCCACCTGAATGAATGGCGGTTATTCTACCACACCCCCTCACCTCATCGGATAACACCAAAAACTCAAAAAAAACAGGCCAGTCCCAGACCGGCACCCACAGCCAGACCCAGTATCCTTTAACAAAAGTTCAGTGATTGCTGAACGAGTTGGCGTATCGGCAGAAACCGTCAGCTTTCAACCATCCGGGCCCTCAGGCGCGGTAACTGGGCCGGGTAGTTTTCCTGGATGAAGGTCACCAGCCCCTCACGAACCGCACATCTGAGATCCCAGTTCCGGCTTGAATCCGAAGCGCTCATCAGGAACCGCACCTGCATGGCCTGGTCGCTGGCATCGGTCACCTGCACCGTAGCCAACTTACCGTCCCAGAGTCCCGACTGAGCCAGCAACCGGTTGAACTCCTGCCGAAGCGGTTCCACCGGCATGGTGTAGTCCACCCAGATAAATACGGTTCCCAGCAGATCCGCGGTATTTCTGGACCAGTTCTGGAACGGATTCTCGATAAACCATTGCAGCGGAATAACCAGTCGGCGAAGGTCCCAGACCCTCAAAACCACATAGGTGGAAGTCACCTCTTCCACCCAGCACCACTCCCCCTGAACGTTCAGTACATCATCTATCCGGAAGGGCTGGGTGAGCGCAATCTGCATCCCCGCCAGCAAGTTGCTCAGCACAGGGCGGGCGGCGAAACCCAGGATCAGGCCGCCGACCCCCGCCGACGCGAGCAGGCTGGCGCCCATGTGCTGGACGGACTCAAAGGTCATCAGGGCCGCACCCAAGCCGATAATGACAATGAGGATATTCAGGGCGCGAACCAGAAACCGGGTCTGGGTTTCGACCTTGCGGGCGCGCTTCCACTGCCCCTCGAGCACCGGGTTCAGCGCCACGATAACCTCACCAATCGCGGAAGTCAGCCGAACCGCCGCCCAGGTGATCGCCAGAACAAGCAATAAAGTGGTGACTTGCTGCATGGCTGCCATCAACGGCAAATCCGCTGGCGCCGCCTCCAGCGCCCCGGCCAGCACCAGCAGACAGAAGACCACGCCGAGCGCCCGGGCTGCGGCGTCGAGAAACAATCGCAGCACCGTTCCCGGCTCGGAGAAATGGCGAAAGACCGCCAGCGCCAGCCGGTACACACCGTAGGTGGCGATAACCGCGAGGATCGCCGAGAATCCGGGCCACATCCACGCCTTGAAACCAGCCTCAAACGCTTCCAGCATCAGTCCCCCGCGAGTCCTTGTTCATCTGGGTTGCACAGAAAGAACCGGGGCCGCCCGGGCGCCCGGCTTATGCAAGACTAGACCAGCCCCTGCTCCCGTGCCATCGCCATGGCCGCTTTCGGCCCGGTCCACAGCGACGGCAGAATGATCAGCGATACCGGAATCGCTGTCAGTACGATGAACTGCTGCAGCACGCCAATCTGGCCAGCCCCCATGTACAGAAGAATGGCCGCCATCAGTGCCATGGCACCACCCCAGAACACGCGAATCCAGGGGCTTGGTTCATCGTGACCAGCACCCACCATGGCGATTGAGTAGCTCATGGAATCACCTGTAGTGGCAACAAATATGGTGGTAAGCAGCAGAATCGCGGCCGCCATCCAGGTACCGCCGGGCAGTGCCTGGGCCACGGTCAGCGTGGCGACATCAAAGCGGAAGTTGTTCAGCGCGTCCGTGAGGTCAAACGTACCGGCAAGCTGGTGATAGATGCCCGAGCCGCCCAGCAATGTGAACCAGATGGTCGTCGCAATGGGTGCCAGCAGGGCCACGGCCAGAACCATTTCCCTTACGGTTCTGCCACGGGAAATCCTGGCCACAAACACGGCCATCAGCGGCGTGTAGCCGATGAACCAGGCAAAGAAAAACACCGTCCACCATTTCATCCACCAGGCCGGAGCAGTTTCTGCCGTCATGGTTGCCATGGCGAAAAAAGAAGTTACGTATTCACCCATGGATTGTGTGTAGATGTTGGTCAGGAACAATGTCGGGCCAAAAACAAAGATCACCCCGGCAATAACCAGCGCCAGTATCACATTAAAGCGGCTGAGCAGCTGGATGCCTTTGTGAAGACCGGTCATGGCGGAGGTCATGTAAACACCTGCAAGAACCGCCAATACCGTCAACTGGGTGCCGTACCCGTCAGGCACGCCAAACAGTTCGTGCAGACCAAAACTCATCTGGGTGGCCAGAAAACCGATAGGACCAACCGTTCCAGCTACCACCGCAATAACGCAGAAAGCATCAATCACACCCCCGAGGCGGCCCTTAATCACTTTCTCGCCAAACACCGGATACAGCAGAGTCCTTGGCTGGAGAGGCTTGCCCTGCCCGTAATGGGCCCGGGTCAGAACGAGAGCAGTCAACGAGCCCAGCACCGCCCAGGCGAGAAATCCCCAATGAGTAAATGACTGGGCCATGGCGGGCGCTGCTGCGGCCGACGTACCGGCTTCCGTATCAAACGCCGGGGGCGTCACAACGAAGTGATAAACCGGCTCGCCAGCGGCAAAAAACACGCCGCCTCCCGCCAGCAACGTACACATGATCATCGACAGCCAGCGGAAACGGCTGATTTCAGGCCGATCCAGTCCGCCGATACGCGCCGCGCCTGCACGGCTGAGCGCTGTGCCAATGGCGATGAAGAACGTCAGCAACAACAAGAGCTGAAAAAACGAACCAAGGTAGGTTGCGGTCCAGGCAAATCCACTTCCTATAAGATCGGCAACGTAGCTGCTATCAACAATAGAAGCGCCGACGAACAGCAGAATAAAGCCGATGGTGAGCGCCAGCACCACCGGGTCGCTGTCAGCCAGCGCCCCGGATTTTACCTGCGGGGCGGACTGAGATTGTATGGTCATGGGATCTGCCTCTCGAAGAAAAAGCCGCGCAGACTACAGGAAATGCCTCGATCTTGCACTTACAGTGGGGTAAATACGCACATAGTGGTGGAAAGCATCAATACAGGTGTTTTTTCCTCGTCACTGCTTGAATAAGAATCTCTTAAAGTTCTTTTTACTCCGGGATTGTTCTATGGTTACTGACAGCAAGATGGCCCGGATTTACTGGACCTGGTCGACCGGCTACTTTGCCCCATTACCGCTTGCGCGAAGAAAAGCTCATCTTCTGGTTGGCGAGCTTCTCCCCAGTCCCTGTCCAGGCGTAGGCCAGCAACGTAGGTTCGAAATCACCCGTTGTCATGCGGTGGGCTTTTTCAGGTGGGTTGAAGAACAGAGCACCGGGTGTAAACACACTATAGTTGCTGTCTGAGACAGAGCCGGTCAGGCAGATGTAGGATTCACTGATACCATCATGGCCGTGCTCAACGTGGTCTGAGAGTCTCGACATGGTACCTCTCCTGCGGTTCTCTGGAAGGTGGCCCATCAGGATAAGTGATTTGCTGTAGATCAAACAATGCCGCACCGGGATGGCCGGCCTCGGAACAGGACATAGTTCCCGAGCAGCGCCAGGGACGCCCCCAACACGGCCGTCACCGTCCATTCAAAACCTTCCAGCCAGGTCGAAATGCTCAGAGCAACCACCGGGAAAAGCACCGTTGCGTAGCCGGCCTTGTCTGCGCCGAGGGTCTGAATCACCGTGATGTAGCAATAGAATGCGACGATAGAACCCGGAACCGCCAGAAACACGGTTGCGCCCCAGAAAGTTGCCGTCGTGGGAACGACCCACTCCACGCCCTGCACCAGACACCAGACGCCCAGAATCAACGCTCCGTATACCATCGCCCAGGCATTTGCCAGGAACAGAGGCACCTGAGACATCCGTACCTTGATGCTGACCAGGTTTCCCATCGAAAACCAGAAGGTGCCAGCAACCGCGAACAGAATGCTGGTCGCAGTCGTGTTACCCAACTGCAGATCATGCCAGAACAACAAAGCCACACCCGTGATGCCCAGAGAAATTGCCGGATACAGGCGAGCAGTGGGTTTCAGCCGCAACCACAGCCAGCCATTCAGGGCGTTGAACAGGGCCGCTAATGAAAACACCACCGCCAGCAGGCCGCTGGTCATGGATTCTGCAGCACGGTAGATCAACAGGAAATTCACGCTGTAAAGGGTCAACCCCTGAAGCACAAGCCATCCGTGCTGCTTCAGCGTCAGTTTCTGCAGGCGTCGCATCAGAGCCAGAGCCACCAGAGCCACGGTGGAGGCCATCACAAAACGGTAGAAGACGGAAATGTCGACAGGCGCTGCTTCAACCTGCAGGCGAATCGCCGTCCAGGTGAGGCCCCAGATCAATACCGTCAAACCATAATGAACAGAGATTGGCATGGCAGTGATTCCTGTAGGTAACGGGAACATTTGTAATTCAGGCGGTCAGGATAGGACGGAAAAGACAGCAAAACTTGTCAGATCCTGCTGAACCATGGATGATTCTTGCGGAGGCCAGATATGCAAACCGATCCTGAATCCGCATCACACCCGCGGACGCAATCACGTAAGGCTACCCGGGATATTGTTGATACCCTGAGAACCGCTGGCGTTGCCCCCCAGAGAATGCTGGAATTGGATCAGGGGCGGGCTCTGGCGCAGTGGCAAAATCATCAGGGCGAGGTGCGGTACGAACGGCCCCGACACCATGCACTGAGCATCTACATAGACAAGGGCGAACAAGCCAGACGTGTATTGAACGGGAAGGTTGTCAGTCAGGGCTTTCTGGGTGCCGTCTGCCTGTTCCCGGCGGGCAGCCGCTCAGCCTGGGAAATCAGTGGACAATTTGAGTTCTTCCACTTCTATTTCAATGATCTGGACATTGCTCAGTGCGCAGAGCAAACATGGGATAGCGACCCGGACAAACGCCAGCTTGCCGAGTTATACCATGGCGAGGACCCTGTTCTTGCCCAGGCTGGCAAGCTTCTCGCCCTGAGCGACTGGCAGGCACCCGGCCAAACCATGGCCATGGACCATCTCGCACAATGGCTTCTGCTTCAGGTTGTCAGCCGTCACTCCGACTTACCACAAACACTCCCAGAAGTGACAGGCACGCTATCACTTCGATACCGCCGACTTCTGCAAGAACGCATCAACGCTCAACTAAGCCAGCCACTGACGCTGGCCGATATGGCCAGTTGGGTCAATCTGAGCCCCTACCACTTTGCCCGGCTTTTCAGGGCAACCTTCGACTGCGCCCCTTATCAATACGTTCAGGAACAGCGATTGATCCGGGCCCGGGACATGCTTCGTAAACGGAGCGACAACATCACTGCCATTGCGCTTACATGCGGATTCAATGATTCCAGCCAGTTCAGCCGGGCGTTCAAATCAAGGTTCGGAATAACGCCTTCAGGCTACCGCGCAGAAGCTCACTTAAACCACTGACCCCGGAGCCAGAGGCCCATGCGCATTCGCGTTACTCATCAACGGATCACTGTTGCCTTACAGCTGATACTGCTTGCCGAGGCAATATTGGCCATCTGGGGCCAGCGATGGTTTACCGCATTTCTGACCGCAATGATTATTGCAATTACGTTCTTCCCGGTGCTGTTTGAACGCCGTTTTCGGATTCACATTCCGCCCGAGTTGCAACTGGCTGCCATCGGGTTTGTTTTCGCCGCCCTGTTCCTGGGCGAGATACGCGATTACTACACACGGTTCTGGTGGTGGGACATGGCACTGCACACCATGTCGGGTTTTCTGCTCGGCATTCTCGGTTTTCTGCTGGTGCACATCATGAATGAAACCGAAAAAATTCAGGTGCACATGAACCCGGGTTTCGTGGCTTTTTTCGCATTCATGTTTGCGCTGGGCGTGGGTACCCTGTGGGAGGTTTTCGAATTCGCCATGGATTCCGTGTTCGGGACGAATATGCAAAAGCCGATGCTGGGCGATCCGTCGGGATTGACAGATACAATGTGGGACCTGATTGTTGATGCGCTGGGTGCGCTGGTTATATCCTTCCTGGGCTGGCGTTACCTTAAATTCCCTGGTGGACGATCATTCCTGGAACGCTGGATAGATGCGTTCATTGAACGAAACCCGAGGTTTTTCGGGCGCTGAGAGGCAAAAAATATTTAGCAGGCTTATCCTCGCGGAGGGCCGGGAGACAATGACCTCATCGCTGCTTTCATGAAACGATGCCGGATTCATCAAAATACTCAGACAAGTTGTATTCATGGCTTCAAGGCAAGAGCATACCGACCGCTCAAACGGTTTTACCCTGATTGAGCTGGCCCTCGTGATCGTGATCCTGGGTGTTCTTTCGGCATTTGCGCTCCCTCGTTTCGCCGCGCTCTCCTCCAATGCCAGGTTAGCCGCCCTCGACTCATTGGCTGGCACCATGAAAAGCGCCATCGGTATTGTGAGAAGTAAAGCCTACGCTCAGGGTCTCTCCCCCGCCGCGAGCAACCCCGGAGGGACCCAACAGACCGGCTATGTGATCGAAACCGAAGCAGGCCGTTCGGAAGTTGACTGGCGCAACCTGTGCCCGGAAAGCCAGGCGGAAGCCGAGGATTCGCTGACGATGCTGGACTACATCTCGGTCCATGCCAGCAATTCCTTCCTGCAAACCTCTGTCGACAACCGCTACACCCGTGTGGGGTTCTCCCTGCCTTCAGTATCGAACCCGGGCCAGGGCTGCTATGTCGAATACGATTCCTTCGGCCACCCCGAGTGCACGGTTACCCAAGTCACCTCGGACTGCTGACACGCTCGCAGAGAACCGCCACCGCGCTATCGGCACTGGCTATTCAAGCAAACCCGACCTGGGGACCAGACAATTCATCATCGTTATGGACAAGTCCCGAAACGCGGCCTCCGAGGCAATCACACCGGGAAACCTGTCGTAGATCATTCGCCGACAACCTGATGTGCGGGCTTCGCTCTCGCTGGTGCAGCCGGAGTGAACCTCTGACCCTTCGCCCTGGCCGGTCACATCCGCGCAGAGCTCGGGAATCTGTAAAATAACCCAATCGACGACCACACTGCGCTCCACCGGGTTGGCCGCCAGGTTGACAAAGCGGCTGGCATCAATTGGCTCTGGCTGTTTGCGGGTCTGCTCCCAGAGAACAAACAGCAGGGCAGCAGATACCAATACAACAGTGACCGTGGGAAACTTCATGGGCGCCTTTTCAATCCGGTGAATCAGGCCGCCGATGATAAACGCTCAGGCATGTTCTGTCCCGGTTTCCTATACTGTCTTTGAATTCATACCCATGGTCCGTCCGCGGACAACGATTCCATCAACAAACTGACCAGGAGTTTTGGCAAATGACCACACTGATCGTTGGTCTGGTTCTGTTTCTCGGCGTGCATTCGCTGTCCATCGTCAACGAGCCGCTGCGTAATCGACTGCACGCATCCCTCGGTGAGGCTGCGTACAAAGGTCTCTACTCGCTCGCTTCCCTTGTTGGCCTGTTGCTGATCATCTGGGGCTACGCTGCCGCCCGAATGGACCCAACCGTGATCTATACGCCCCCGGCCTGGCTTCGGCACCTGGCCATGTTGCTGTTGATTCCGGTGTTCCCGCTGCTGTTTGCCACCTACTTCCCGGGCAAAATCAAGGCAAGGCTCAAGCACCCGATGCTGATTGCGGTCAAACTCTGGGCGCTGGCTCACCTGCTGGCCAACGGCATGCTGCAGGACCTGCTGCTGTTCGGCTCAGTCCTCGCATGGGCCGTGGCCGACCGGATTTCCATGAAGCACAGAAGCCAGCGACCGATTCCCACATTACCGGCCAGCAAGGCAAATGACCTTATTGCAATTGTCGGCGGCCTTGCGGTGTATGTGGTGACGGTATTCTGGGCACACCAATGGCTGTTTGGCGTGGCGCCGGTGTGATCGGGGCTGATCCGCGGATCAGCGCCCCTGAGCACCCCGTCGCAACCAGTCATGGACGAAGGCAAGCTTGCGTTGCGCCGTTTCCGAGAGCACGAAGGGATACAGGTCCGACAGGCCCATGGAACGGTTCACGTGATTGACCCGAATGGCCAACGACGCTGCCACATGAATCAGCAACGCAGTATCAGGCTCTGAGTAGGGATCCCAGCCGGACCGTGGCAATTCCGGCGACGTCAGACCGGATGCCACAAAACTGTCGGTGATGTCGGTCAGGTGCAGCAGGTGGGCCGCGGTTTCGGCCCAGTCCTCGTGTGGATGGGCCGACGCATAGCTGGTCAGGTAAAACAGCCTCCAGTCAGCCGGCGGGCCCTGATGATAGTGCCGTTGAAGTGCTGTGGGGTAGTCAGCGCGCTCATCACCAAACATCTCCCGGAACGCATCCAGAAAGTCGTCCCGCAGACTCAGACGCCACCAGAGCATATGCGCAATCTCATGGCGCATATGGCCCACCATGGTTCGGTAAGGCTCATCCAGGGCCTGTCTCCTGGTTGCACGCACTACCGGGTCAGCCTCGGCCACGCTGATGGTCACCACGCCGTTTGCGTGCCCCATGGCAACTGGCGTCAGCCCCTCCGCGAGCATATGGAAAACCGGGCGCGTCCCCGGATCTTCCGGCCGGAACCAGTGCCAGCGGCCGAGATTGTCCAGCACCCAGCGCTTTGCCGCCTCGGTTTTCGCCCAGTTCGGCATGGCGTTTGGAATGCTCGGATCCGGCGCCAGGGCCGTCATGGCACAGGAACGACAAAATGCCCCCTGCTCTGGTGCGATCCAGTTGCAACCAATGATCCCCCGGTTCACACAAAAGGGCGGCATGGGGAGGAACGCCCTTGCCTGGGGGTCATAAGCGACAGGGGCACCCTCGGCGGTGGTCAGATTATCAAACCAAAGATTACCGGAACCAACCGGGTTGGAATAAACCTTCATTGAGCTGGAGCTCCTTTTGAACGGCAGTGTGCAAAAAAACGGATCGCCGCTCTACCGAACCTATACCCTAAAGCAAAGGAACACCAGCCAGGGATTCGTTATCCAGATCCCGCTGCACCAGAAGGCGCCGCAACAGACCTGTCCCCGCTCCCCTTACAGATAACAGACCGAAGATGAGTAACTGGGTATCACGGGGCAAAGCCGCCCCATGCCGCCCTCTACAACGCCAGACATAACCGGGTCATTCTCCGGAGGACTCCCCGGCGAATGCGCTCAGGTGAAACGCGATAGCTTCCTCCACGGCTTCCATACCACACACTCTGGGCTCCGGGACACTCCCGCCGGCCAGTACATCCAGAACAGATCGCACACCGTGGGCCAGTGACTCCGTGTTGTAGCCGCCTTCCAGAACAAAGGCAAGCCGACCCTCACACAGCCGATCCGCCAACGATTGCACAATTCCCGTCATGGCGGCAAAACCCTCGAAGGAAACATTCATCGCAAGGTCGTACCAATGGGCGTCGAAACCTGCCGACACCAGAATCAGATCCGGCTTGAAGTACTCCGCGGCCGGCACAAGAATTTCATTGAAAGCCCTGAGGTAAGCGACATCACCAGCGCCACCCGGCATGGGCACATTCACTGTGGTGCCCTCGCCCAACCCCGCCCCGACATCGTGCAAATTGCCACTGCCAGGGTAAAAAGGTGAAGCCCGGTGGATATCGAAGAACATCACATTCGGATCCGCCCAGAAGATGTCCTGGGTACCGTTACCATGGTGGGCGTCCCAATCGACAATCAGCACTCTTTCACAGCCAAGCTCAGCCTGGGCATGGGCTGCTGCAACGGCAACGTTGTTAATGAGGCAGAACCCTCTGGCCCGAACCGGCTCTGCATGATGCCCAGGGGGCCTGATCAGGGCGAAGGCGCTGCCAGTACTGCCCGAACAAACTGCCTCCACCGCAGCAATCGCGGTGCCTGCGGCCACCTCGGCAGCCTCGATGCTTCCGGGTGACACCGCGGTGGTATCCACATCCAGCCAGGCATTTTTGTCACGCAGGGAAAACACATCGTCCAGATACGACGTAGTGTGAACACGAGCCAGCTGTTCCCGGGTGGCGGACTTGCCGGGAGCGAATCGAAGCCCCTCAACCGGCTCTCGGACCAACAAATCGAGAATGGCCTGAATGCGTCCGGGGTGCTCGGGGTATTTCCATTGAACATTCAGCCCAGCAAGGATCCCTCGAACTCTTTTGTCCAGACGGCCAGGAAGAAAGGCGGCGTTCACATCGGGCGCGTGATTCAGAACGCGCTCGTCATAAACCAGAGTGACTTCTCTTTTTGCTGACACATGTATCTCCACGATTACGCATGGAAGTGCGCCACAGCCCTCGTGCAGTCAGCACGATCTCCAATCAGCATAGACCAGCGTTACTTTGCTGTCAGCGGTCAGGCGGCCTCCAGATCGGAACATCTTCTTGCTTCGGCTCTTCCCAATCCCGCTGCATGGCGCTGCTTAACGCCTCCTCCAGCTTCATAAACAACTCGCCGTAACGGGGGCTAAACCGGATACCTTCCTCGATTTCCTTCCAGGCCTCGAACAATTCGTCCTCGTGGGCTTGTTCATTGTCCACAAACGCCCAGGTCATCTGCCGGGCACGCATCGGATGCACACCCATAGCCGTAAGTGCGTGGCCGCCAAGTTCGAGAGCTGAGTGATAGGTTTCACTCACAACATCATCCGCGCCCGCTTCCCTCAACCGGTATCCGTGACCACGGTCAAAGGCGCGGGCAAGCACCCAGACACCGGGGAAAAACTGCTTCACGTGCTCCACCATCTGCACCGCCCGATCACGGTCGTCTATGGCCACCACCAGCAGGCGGGCCTGCTCGATACCCGCTGTCTCCAGCAATTCCGGCCGGCTTGCATCCCCGAAGAAACTCTTGATGTTGATCTGCCTGAGGTTCTCGATCTGCTCGATCTCATGGTCCAGCGCCACAATTGGAACATTATTGGCACGCAACAAACGGCAAACGATCTGCCCGAAACGACCAACACCGGCCACAATCACCGGAGCCTGCTCATCGATGGTGTCGGCCTCCCGGTCATCGTTCTTTGAACGCCGATAACGCGGCAGCACGATCCGGTCGTAGACAATGAACAGCAACGGCGTAAGAAACATTGAGAGCGCCACTACCAGCATGAGAGTCTGCGACATCTCCACAGGAATCACGTGGTTCTGGACGCTGTAAGTCAAAAGAACAAAGCCAAATTCGCCGGCCTGGGCCAGCCCCAGCGTGAACAACCAACCATTGCTGCCGTGGACCCTGAAAAGCAGCGCCAGGCCGAGCAGAACCGCCGCCTTGACAGCAATGACCGCGACCGCAAGGGAAGCGACCGTGCCCCATTGCTCAGATAACACGTCAAAATTGACCCCAGCACCAACGGTGATAAAAAACAGACCCAGCAGCAGGCCCTTGAACGGCTCGATATTCGCCTCCAGCTCATGCCGGAATTCGCTGTTGGCCAATACCACGCCTGCCAGAAATGCACCCAATGCGGGAGACAGGTTGACCAGGCTCATGAGGGCAGCAATTCCGATGATCAGCATCAATGCCGTCGCGGTGAAAACCTCTCGCAATCCTGACTGCACCACATAGCGGAACAAAGGCCGGCTCAAATAGTGACCACCAACGATTACCGCTCCGATGGCAGCCACCACGACCAGCCCGTTAGCCCAGCCCGGAAGACTGGCCACCAGGCTCAGGCTACTGCCAGGATCATCAGAGGGGCCCGCAGCGTCTTTCAGTTCCGGCAGAGCCAGCAAAGGGATAAGCGCAAGTATGGGAATAACCGCGATGTCCTGAAACAGCAAGACTGAGAAGGCACTGCGCCCCCCTTCGGTTCTGACCAGTCCCTTCTCGTTTAGGGTCTGCAATACAATCGCGGTGGATGAGAGTGCAAAGATCAACCCCACTGCAAGCGCCGTCTGCCACCGGAGCCCAAGCCATGCGGCCACCGCCATACCGGCTACTGCCGTCAACACCACCTGAAGTCCGCCAAGGCCGACGAGACGAACCCTCATGGCCCAGAGCGCCTTGGGATCAAGCTCCATGCCGACCAGGAACAGCATCATGACCACACCAAACTCGGCGAAATGCTGAATGGTGTCCGCTTCCTGACCGACCAGCCCTGTCACCGGGCCGATCACCACACCCGCAACCAGATAGCCGAGCACGGAGCCCAGGCCAAAACGTTTTGCCAGGGGCACGGCGATCACCGCGGCAACCAGGTAGATAAAGGCCTGAATGAAGTAGACAGTCATGGGTTTTTCCTTGATTTGGATTCAGTCAGGCTGCGGATTTCGCAGGCGACCGTCCCTGGCAGATCTGTTTAGCGTAGACCCTGGAATGCATCTTTCACATGCGATGCAAGGGCATCATTCAGAGGGTTGGAACCCCGACGTACCAGCGCCAGTTGATAAAAGCCAATTGCCGGCAGGCTATCCCCGGCAATCTCTTTCAGCGGTGGATGTATCAGGCTTTTCGGAAACGGCGCTACGGCGAGATCAGCCAGCATGGCGGCTTCCTGCCCGGAGCAATGCTCGCAGGTGTAGGCAATTCTGTATGGCACACCGGCTCTGTCGAGCGCCCGAAGAGTCATCCGGCGCCAGGCACAGCCTTCATGAGCCATGGCAATTGGCAGTGGCGAACGCTGGAAGGCTGACGACCCTTCCCGAGCGGCCCAGACCAGTGGCTCTTCATGAACCACCTCACCGCGGGTAATACCGCTCTCGTCCGCCACTGTCACCAGAGTCATATCCAGCTCACCAGCGTCCAGAAGAGCCAGGTTTTGCTTGCTGGAGCCGACAACCACATCGACCAGAACCGCCGGGTAAGATCTCGCGAATTCCGCAAGTACCTCTGGCAGAATCCGGGTACCTACGTCGTCGGAGGTGCCGATACCCACTTTCCCCTCAAGCGTCGGTGAGATGAAGTGCCGCACTGCCTCCTCATTTAACCGCAACAACCGGCGGCTGTAATCGAGTAGAGTCTCACCCTCAGCCGTCAAAGTGACGCGCCGTGGTTCACGAATGAACAGCGTTCTGCCCAGATTCTGTTCGAGCTGCTTGATTTGCATGCTAAGGGCCGAGGGCGTCCGGTGCACCAATCTCGCCGCACTGGTAAAAGTGCCGCACTCAGCAATGGCAACGAAGCTCCTGAGTACATCGTTATCGAGTAGCGGAATCTTCACGGAAGGACCTCTTGTGTCGGTTTCTGGCGTGAAACTGACTTAAGCATAACTGAACGAGATATTAAATTCTTTTCGTTTGATTGAAGGCATAAAGAGTTCCAGAATAACGGCTGTTGGCACCCGCGTGCGAGTAAAACGAAATCTCCAGGCGAGCTGCTGCAAGCCATTCACCCACAGTCGGGGCCGTCGATATGTTGAACAGAACAGAGCAACAGGCAACCGCCGCAATGCAGCCGATCACCTCATGGATTCAGGGGTACTCAAAACGCCAGCAATTCCGCCGGATGGCGCAGTCATTGCTGAAGGAAAAGGATGACACCCTCTCAGATCTCGGGTACGACCGCCACGATCTGGAAGGCGCCCTGCACCTTCCCATCAGGAGTGACGCGGTGCAATACATTGAGGCGCGTCGCTCCAAGCGCGCCCTGGAAGCCCGGCGGGCAAAAAGCCACCGGCTCGTGGGCTAGCAACCTGTCGGACTTAAGGCTGATCTACTGCGCCGGCCAATTGAGAGAAACGAACCAGTTCGAAGTCGCCTGACAGCGCATCGGCCAGATGGCGGATGTGCTCAGGCGTGATTTCACAGCAGCCACCAACCACGCGGGCACCATCGTCCAACCACTGCCTCACTTGCACTGCGTAGGCCTCTGGCGAAATATCTGGCCGGGCTTCGAGTGCGTCTACCAGCGCCCCGCCAGCCATAGGCTCAACCGTTTTGAAGGCGTTGGCGTAACCGCCAGTACAGGGATACAGCACGGCCAGCTCGGGCATTGCCTTCGAAAGCACTTCTGGATCACAGCAGTTCAGCATGATGGCCGTTGGTGCGAACGCCTTGGCCGCTTCGACAGCCTGCGCAAGCGTTTCCCCGGACCGGAGGTTGCCATCAGTTTCCAGCCGGAATGCCACACCAAAGGGCTTGCCTGACTCACTGGCGGCCGCACAGGCGGCTTTCGCCTCGAGGATGTTGGTCATGGTTTCGATGAGAAAGACATCCGCACCGGGCTGCAGTTTCACAAGTGTGTCGTACTCTGCCTTCAAATCATCGAATGATCGGGCTGGCTGGCCCCTATAGCTACCGACCAGAGGCGGCAGGCAACCGGCGATATCAACGTTTGCACCAGTTATCTCGATGGCGCGTTGCAAAACCTCAAATGCCTTTCGGTGAATCGCTTCTATCTCATCACCGATGCCCTCCCTGACCAGACGGGTCGGGGTTGCGGCGTAGGTATTCAGTGTCAGGGTCCGAGCCCCCGCCCGAATAAAATCAACATGAACATCGGTAACAAGCTCCGGCTGCTCCCGCATCACCGCCACTGACCAGAGCAGCGAGGTGACAGTCGTGGCCCTGCGATAGATTTCCTGGCCCAGGCCGCCATCAAGAAGTGCAACAGATTTCATAGGGTACTCATCAGGGTATAACAATATTAAATCGGCCCTGAGGCTGATCCAGCATGCTGAAGAAGCCTATCAGGTCGAGCTTACTTCCCTCAAAGCTGATCTCGTCACTGAACAGAAGTTCCTTCAGCCCTGCCTTGCCGATCAACAAATCCACGAACAGCGGCCGGGTCAATCGCAGGGTGGCATCAGCCGGCGTGTCCTCGCTGGTCAGGCGGTTGTGCAACACCGAATTTCGCAAGGTCAGCAGGTAGCTTTCCTCAAGGTCCGTGAAGGTGATCTTGATAGTAGCGCTTTCGCCTTCCGCGTCCTCGGCTTTGAGCCGAACGGCCATACTATCGAAGAACAACGCCACCGGCGTGTTGAGCAGCACCTCTCTCATCATGGCTGGCCTGAGGCCTTCGTCCGGCGAGCCGTGACGCAATTCATAGGCGCCGGTCAGGTAGAAGTCCCGCCACGGCGCCGACTCCGCCTGGTAACCGAGCTGGTCGTAGACATCGGCCAGCAGCCGTTTCGCGTCGTCGTTATCCGGCTCGGCGAAGACAACGTGGTTGAGCAATTCCGCAAGCCAGCGGTAGGTATCCCGGCCCTCGGCCGCGTCCATATCGGAAGCCGCCTCAAAATCCTGCAGGGCTTTTTCCAGAACCTTTTGGGCACCGCCCATCATCTCGACATACCGTTTTGCCGAGTCACTTTCGGGCAGCGGGTTGAGCTGTGCCGGGTTGGCGGTAAACCAGCCCAGGTAATGCTGATATACCGCCTTGGCATTGTGGGACACGGTGCCGTAGTAGCCCTGGTTATGAAAATCCTCGTTCAGCGCAGGCGGCAATTGCAGTTGCTCGGCAATCTCCCTTGGCGTGGCGCCACGGTTCATCAGACGCACCGTTTGGTCATGGATGAATTTGTAGGTATCCCGCTGCACCGCCAGGAAATCCTGGATATTCTCCTGCCCCCAGAGCGGCCAGTGGTGGCTGCCAAAGTATACTTCCGCTTCCGTGAATCGGTTCTTCGCTTCATCAATAAAGCTACTCCAGAGCCTGGCATCGCGAACCTTCGCGCCCCGGAGGGTATAGAGGTTGTGCATGTTGCGGCTGACCAGCTCGGCACCACAGAACGCTTTCTGCTCTGGCAGGTAGAACGTGAACTCGGCAGGCGCTTCGGAACCGGACACCACCTGGAAAACCATCGGAACGCCGTCCACGGTAAGCTCAGTCCCCGTCTCACTGACCAGGTCGGTAGGTGGGGCAAAGCCAAAGGTACCGAAGGCAGGTCCTTTACCCAGGCCGGTACCAACATGGCCTCGCTCATTTCTCTCCAGACGCTTGCCATACATGAACATGGCGCGGCGGGTCATGGCAGGGCCAGCGATGATGTTCTCGCTCGTGGCCTCTTCCTCGAAGCCCGCTGGCGCGATGACGCGCAGGTTAGCCCTCTCTTCATCGGAGAGGTGCTGGAGAATGCCCTGCACGCCACCAAAGTGGTCGATATGGCTATGGGTAAACAGGATCGCCCGCACCGGTTTTTCACCCAGGTGTTCCCGGGCAAACAGGAAGGCCTTGCTGGCAGTTTCCCGGGCAGTCAGTGGGTCCACCAGAATCCACCCGGTATCACCCTCGATAATCGACATATTGGCCAGATCGTAACCCCGGATCTGGTAAAGCCCATCGGTGACCTCGAACAATCCATGAATGTTGTTCAGGGCCGCCTGGCGCCATAGGCTGGGGTTCACCGAGGCAGGCGCATTTTCACCCTCACGGTCGATAAAGCCATAGTCCGGCATATTCCAGACCTCACCGCCCTCAAGATGATCAATCACCAGGTCCGGATCCTGGGCAATCAGCCCACGCCGTGCGTTCTCAAAATCGCCACGGTTGTCGAAGGGCCGTTGGTCAAGCACCTGTTGATTGGCCTGGCCGGTGCTGGCCGTTGGCGCGCTGTGCCCGGCACTGTTGGCTTGAGGGGAATCCGGACCGGTATCACACCCGGCGATGGCCAGCGCAATACCGAACAGCGGAACAAGGTGAACCTTTCGAGATAGAGACATGTGGCAACTTATCGATCTGTTGTTATTGGTTAACCCGAGTTTACCCCGGTATCAGCCAGAGTCCTGTATCAGTCAGCCAAAATACTCCTGCATCCAGTCAAACAGCTTACTGGCAGTCATATCGCCAAGAGCCATCTGCTGGAAATCATTACCCACTTCATCCTCTATGGTCACGAATTGATAAAGAAGAGTGCCGGGCTGCTCATCGTGAAGTATAAGCGTGATACGCCGGCGAGTGCGAAGACAGTCAATGGTCATCACATCTGCCGGTATACCCGCATCACGCATGCCCCGGCGAACCTCCACAACCGGATTGATGTGATGGTGGGTTGCCTGAATGCGAGCATGGGCGTCGCTGGCAAGGTCGGACAAGGTTTTGAGGGCATCTTCAGACATTGGGCAGATTCACTCCGGTTATTCATAGACATCATGCAAAGCCAGCATTTTGAAGTCCGGGACCACACCCAGTCCAGGGCGGTCGCTGAGCGTCATACGCCCCCCGGATACCTCCGGAGCGCCGGTCGCAAGCTGAGTGGTGTTGTAATTATGGAGATCGGTCGTATTGAGCAACGCCCTTGCCGGGGTGCTTGCCGCCAGATGCGCGTAAGCAGCAGTTGCGATACCACTGCCCCAAGCATCTTCAATCGTCATGGGTATTCCAGCATCCACGCACACATCCCGGATAACGCGGGAAGGTGTCAGGCCGCCAAATTTGCTGACTTTCAGCGCAATGGCGTCTATGGCGTCATCCCGCAGGGCCCGCTGTAAATCGCCAAGATAGTTCAGGCTCTCATCCAGCTTGACAGGGTGCCGCACCCGCTGCCTCACTGACAGACACTCCTCGTACTGGCGGCAGGGCTGCTCCAGATACAGATCTACGCCCTCAACCGCGCGGGAAAAGCGCAGCGCCTGGTCCCGGCGCCATGCTGCATTAATGTCGCCAATCCAGAGCTCATCGGGTTGCTTCAGCTTGCTCAGGGTTCGAACCAGCTCAATATCTTCATCAACGTCGTGCCCGAGCTTGATCTGAATATGGCGAAAACCCTCTGAGCGGAATTGGCGCAGCGACGCCTGCATCTCAGCCGGTTCGGCCAGGGGAACTATCCTGTGCAAAGGCATGGAGGGCGTCTGCAGGCCACCAAGCAGAGTATAGACCGGAAGGCCGGTCGCCTTGCCGAGAAGGTCCCAGCAGGCGATATCAATGGCTGCCTTGGCAACAGCCTGGCCGGTAAGAGCCTGATTCATCCGCTCATGAATCGCTGAGATTTGCCTCGGATCCTCTCCGATCACCGCGGGCGCCAGCAAGGACAGGCAGGCCGGAATTCCCTCGGCAAACGCTGGCATATAGTTGGGGCCGCAGGGACAAACCTCTCCGTAGCCTTCCAGGCCCGTGTCCGCCGTTAAAACCACAACTGTGCTGGTGAATACCTGATGGGAACGGCCACCGGCAAAGGCGTAGGCCTTGCCGGTGTATTCAAGATCTGCAGTGTAAGCTGCAATACTGGCGATGCGCATGACTGTCCCCGAGTTCTGACCCAACTGATCGATGGTACATCCAATTGAAGTGTAGTCCCCTAATCCGGGTATAACGCCTTTTGCAGGTTCAGCCCTCTGGAGCAAACACTAAGCCCCCATTCTGTTGAGTCAGTTCTCAGCTTTCCTGAAGCACTCAGCAAGTTCAGCAGCGAGAAAATCGAACACCGTCCGAACCCGGAGGTTCATCCTGAGTTCCCGGTGCGAGACCAACCAGACATCGCCACCGAACAGTATATCCTCAAAGACTTTCTCAACTCGGGGCTCGGCATCGCCCAGCTCAAGCGGCATCACTCCAATGCCGATACCGGCCCGGGTCATCTGCCAATGCACCAGATGACTGTCTGTACGGGCAACAAAGTGCTCCTCTCCCAGCTTGATACCGCGCTCCGCCAGCGCACTCATGTACGCCCCGTTATTCGACACGAAGCCGATGAACCGGCCTTCCCGGAGCTCCTCAGGAAAAGGGGATGGCAAAGTCGTCAGTATTTCCGGTGTGGCGTAAAGAGTGGCTGAGAACTGCCCCACCTTACGAGCAATAAGATCGGGTTCTGTCGGCCGAAAGTTGCGGATGGCGATGTCTGCCGCCCGGCGCCGAAGATCACTGGCTTCGTTGGAGGCAACCAGATCGATGCGAATTCCCGGGTACTCATTGCGAAGCTTGTGAAGGATGGGAGGCAAAATGTAGGCGGCCGTGATTTCCGATGCCGAAATCGCAATCTCGCCTTCAATGGAAGTTGCTCGCCCCGTTGCCGCCAGCGACAGACCGCTAGCAGCCTCGCCCATCGCCCGAACGTAGGCAAGCAATTCCAAACCGTTCTGCGTTAACTCCAACCCCCGACCTCCACGCTCGAAAAGGACTGTGGACAGCTCCTCTTCCAGCGCCGAGACCTGCCTGCCAAGGGTCGGCTGCGAAATCCCCAGAGCCTTTGCAGCAGCGGATAAAGAGCCTTCCTCGGCAGTCACAAGAAAGGCCCGAGCCCGGTTCCAGTCGAAGTTAACAGATCGCCAATTCATTCACTTATGCATATCAGGAATACGAATATGACGATACTACCAACAGAATTGCAGAGATAGAATGGGCCCCAGTGACTTAAAGCAGCCAGTCCACAGAGGAAACCCCATGAATTCGTATGTCAATTTCTGGAACCGCAGCGCCGCGCGCTACGCCCGACGCCCCATCGCGGACCAGAACGCCTATCTGAGAAAGATCGCCCTAACACAGAAATACCTCCATTCAGAAATGGATGCCCTGGAATTTGGTTGCGGCACGGGATCGACAGCGCTGATCCACGCTCCCAAAGTCCGCAGCTATCTTGCGACAGACGCGTCTGCCCGGATGATTGAGATTGCCCGGGAAAGCTTGGCAGAACAACCGACCGGCAATCTCAATTTCCAGGTTGCCACCCTTGACGACCTGCAACAGCGGCAACAGACATTCGACGCCGTATTGGGCTTAAACATACTGCACCTCCTCGAATATCCAACGTCGGCAATCGAGCAGGTCTTCGGCATGCTAAAACCCGGCGGTGTCTTTATCAGCAACACCGCATGCCTTCAGGACACCTGCCCCTACCTCAAACCCGTCGCCCTGTTGGCCAGACTGCTGCGCGTCACCCCCTTTGTGAATTTCCTGTCCCGCGAGGAACTGGAATCTGATCTTGAGCGTGCCGGGTTCCAGATTCAGTACCGCTGGGTCCCCGAGAAGTCAAAAGATGTATATTTCCTGATCGCCACTAAGCCGAAGTAAAATCGGAACCCTCAGAAAAAGCGTAGTTGCAACCAATGAAAAGATCCCTGCTCATAGTTGTATTAGTCACCATTGCGGCCGGATGCAGCCACAGGGCAGTCTATGACAACGTGCGCATACACCAGCGAAACGAGTGCGCAAATAAACCGCCGTCGACCTACTTTGAATGTATTGAACGCGCGAACAAGTCCTATGAGGAATACGAGCGGGAGAGAAAAGAAGTGTTGGAAAAGCCGGAATCTGATGCCAAGCTTCCATAGACTATCGGAATACCGCGCACATCTGCGCATTACAGGGAATAATCCAATGGGAAGCTCAAAACTGGTCGGTATCGTTCTACTCGTAGTGGGCATTGCCCTGCTCTACTTTGGATACCAATCGACACAGTCTCTCGGTAATCAGCTGACTGAAACCGTCACAGGCCGCTTTACTGACGACACCATGTGGTATCTGATCGGCGGCGCCGCCGCAACTGCGGCAGGCGCTTTTCTGGCATTCGTCAGGAAATAAATCCACTCGGCTGTTCCGTCAGAAATCCACTAGTGTCCCGTCTGGCTAATTCGCGAACCTACTGAGCCACTGAGGGCCTTGAGAGCAAGGCGCGGTGGTGAAGGTTTGGTGGTTCCAAATCGAGGCGGCGCAACGCGGCTATCAAGGCCCTCAGTGGCTCCCGAAGGGCGTAGCGCTGAGGCCTCTGGCCGGTGTTGCCAGCCCTTGATGTGGAACCACCACACCTGCAGACAGGCGCCTTGGCCAGAGGCCTCAGCGCTACGCAGTAGATTAGCGAATTAGCCAGACGGGACACTAGTCTCGGCGTCGCCTGGTCCTGACCAGAAACCAACTGGCCAGGACCAGCGCCCCGAAAACCGTATAGCCCAGGGTGAAAACCCAGTCCGGTGCGCTGTAATACAGGATGGATTGCAGCCAGTGCTGAATGAATGATCCCTCATAGCCCGCTTGCCCCGCCTTCTCCCGAAGTGCCATTTCCCACGCTGTGAGTGGGCAAAGCACGCCCAGCCAGGATTGCAGAACGACGATACCTATGACAATCAGGTGGCTCAGCCGGAACCAGAAATTGCGCACCCACCGCCATCCAAGGAAATGACCAACGAACGTCGCCACCAAGCCCAGAATGACAAAGGCGACCAGCATGGTATGCAGGATCAGCAGCATGTCAGCAAGTATCAGTACCCACCGGTTATTCACAAACGCCTCCCAAAAGCTGATTCGTGGCAGCCAGTTACCCCAACCTCGAGAAAAACAAACGCGCACTCTCATTGGCAGGGAAGATCATCTCAACCCGCAATTCGGACAGAAACACATCATTCACCGGACCGAATCGTGCAATCATTGTGGTGGTTTCGAGGATATCATTACCCATGTTCAGTCGTTCCCGTAGAGGAATATCGAGCGTCTCCGCCAACCGCAGTACCACATCCCGCTTAGGTCGCGAACGGCCAGTTTCGATAAACGACAAGTGGCGCGGCGAAAGCTCCGCCCCCACCGCCAACTCAAGCTGGCTCATTCTTTTCTGGTTTCTCCAGAACCGTAGCTTATGGCCAAAAGCACTGTGTTGTGCGATCTGGCTGCCCTGGTCTATCGACCTATTTTTAACGGTCATTTATCCAGCCTTTACCTTTTCGGGAAGTGCGCCGGAAAGCTCGTCGGCGCATGCTCATACCCAGAGCATAACCAATTCTGAACATCAACGTGCGGAGGCAATCCACAATGCTTATTACCCGAATCGCGCCCGTTTTATTTCTCGCATTTACAAGCTTCACTCTCTGGGTGTTGGCCACCTCAGAGCAGAATTTCTGGCTATGGCTTCTAAGCCTGTTTACTGAGAAGGAGTCACTTCAGGTCGTTCTGGATCTTGGAATTGCCCTGTTGCTGCTTATGTATCTGTTGTACCGGGATCATATTGCCCAGGGCGGAAGCGCCAAAAGCTTCATCCCCTTCCTGGTTGTCCTGCCGTTACTCGGCGTCATCTCGCCACTGGCCTATCTCACCGCCAGAGCACTGAAGCCAGACTGGTTGCTCATGACAAGCGATGGTCGGACCCTTATCGAACGTTAGACGATAAGGCCCGTTTCAGAACCGGACGGAAGCCCTCAAGGGCTTCCTGGACACCACAGTTCGAAATTCAAAGCCGCCACCGCATTGGATGGTCCTGCCTGAGCACCCCTTTCTCATCCCAATCGTCCCAACCGGTAAACGGAATCGGGGGCTCGCAGGAAAGCGTGGGGATCCGCTCCGCCCAGGCCGCTTTCTTCTGCTCCAGTTGCTTTCTGAACGTACCCTCGCCCTGATACCGGATACCGCCGCCTTGAACGCCATAGCTAACCTGAGGCACCAACACATCGAACCCCACATAATAGAGCGAATCGTGCATCGGCCATAACCATTCAACCATGTTCCCAGCTCGACCGAAGGGCATGAACGCCTGTTCAGGGGAGCCGGCAGTCACGGAGCACATCGCCGTCTTGCCCCGGAAATGGCCCCGGTTGTAACGCCGGCTGCCGGAATAAAGCCCGCCATAGACCAGCACCCGGTCAAACCAGCCTTTCAATATCGCCGGCTGGGTGTGGCATTGTTTAAGCGATCGCGCAGCGGCTACACATCGAGCCCCGCCAGACGGGACACTAGCCCCGGCGTTTGAGGCGTTTCGCGCCCACTATCCGGACATCGAGCTGGAAGTTGTCATTTCCAATCAGGTTCACAGCCTGAGCAAGCGCGAAGCCGACATTGCCGTTCGCCCCACCCGGAACCCGCCGCAAACCCTGGTCGGCCAGCGGGCCGGATCCATTCAACAGGCCGTCTACGGCCAACGACGCCACTGGCAAGACGTGCTGGCTCCCCTGGACACATTGGCCAGATACCACTGGGTCGGTCCAGACAAGCACATGGGAGACAGTGCCCTGGAAACCTGGCTGACACAGCAAGGCCTGGATAACCACTGCCACTATCGGGTTGATTCCATGTTGGGTATGCAAACGGCGGTGCGCCATGGGACGGGCCTGGCGGTGCTGCCCTGCTATCTCGGGGATTCAGACCCTGAACTCATGCGGTTGACGGATCCCCTGTCGGAACTGGCCGTTCCGCTCTGGCTGCTCACCCACCCGGATCTGAGACGCGTCAGTCGGATCAGGGTATTCACGCAAGACATTGGAGAGTACATTCGACAAAGACTTGGATGAGAGGAAGCGACCTATAAAACCGGGACAGATCTATTTTCATCCCAAATAGATCTGTCCCGGTTTCGGTTGCTGGGTCACGTCTTGCATTTGGAGCCCGTAGCGTAAGTATGTTGTTCGGACTGTAGTTTCGGCCTTGATTCTCGTCAAATACATGCTTGGCAACTGTTTTCAGGTCTATTTCAGCTTCGTGTGTTCGACTGCCAGAACCCCAACTTGCTCCAAATTGGTACATTTATGATATATCGTACCTGTATTAGCTTAGGGAAAATATTTTAGATTCTGGAGCATTTTTATGGGTTGGCTGACAAAAAAACAAGTTCCTATCCCTCAAGGAGATTTGTCATGAGCGTGAATTATAAAAGCATACTTCGCCGAATTCCCCCCGTCTTCTTTGCGGCGGTCTATATGGCCCTGATGTCTGTGCCTGCAGGTGCAGCCGGGTACGACAATGCCCTGAAGGGCGTTAAGAACTATGACGCTGTCTACGAGGTGAGCCAGGGAGATCCCAAGGTCGTTAACCCCGTTTTCTTGGTAATAAAGAACTCCTACAAAGCACCTGAAGTGAAGGCGCTTGCGAAAGAGCCCAACATCGCCATCGTTTTTCACGGGCCGGTGGTGAAACTGCTTTCGACTGACAGCGCATCATTTGATGAGGCAGAGCTGGCCGAGGTACAGAAATTCCAGACGACTCTTAAACAAATGAAGAAGGACGGGGTGACACTGGAAGTTTGCCGTTACGCGTTGAAAGGGATGGGTGTAGATGAGGCGACGATCATTCCGGAGGTCGACCCGGTAGATAATGGTTTCGTCTCGGTCATCGGCTATCAGATGCAGGGGTACGCGGTTGTCCGAATCCCCTAAACGAAAAATTGGTTGTTGCTGTGCGCGCTAAAACCGGGACAGATCTATTTGAATGCGGGGACAGATCTATTTGAATGAAGGCCGAGACAAAGACGCCGAACCGATGATCTCTGGATTGCGCCACTTTTCTCGGGGCCAGAGAAGCTGGGCCAGTTTCGTCAGAACTGTCCTCAAAGTCAGATCGCACTACGTAATTATTAATAACAATTGTTATCATTTACATTACCAAGATGGGACCTTATACTGCCGCCGTCAATCCAAAGCCTCATTGTAGGCATCCATTTAGACAGATGGCGGAGATAGCATCGTGAAAAAAAGAACGGCTTTTGTTTTTGGGCTTGCGGGTAGTCTGGCGGCACCCATCGTTATTGCCGACGAGACTCGTAATAACGATGAGCAGTTATGGCAGGTAATCGAAGAGCAGCAGATGCGAATCGAGAGCCTGGAAGATTCAATGAAGGCATCTGACTCAAGTCAGGTTGACGGCAATGCCTCCGTGCGGCCCGGTGCCAGGGACTTCCATATCGGTGGTTACGGTTCCATTCGTGCGGAGGCCAACAATCTGGACGCCGATCAAGACACCTTTACTTTTCGTCGCTTTGTGCTGACTGGCGACGGGAAGATAAACGACCGCCTTGAAGCTTACTTCGAGCTGGAATTTGAGCGGTTTGGCGAAATTGAACTGGAAAAAAGTGCTTCAGCAGGAGCTGATGGCTTCTCCGCAGGCCAAGCGGTTGAAGGAACAAATGGCTCAGAAATATCGATGGAGCAGGCCTGGGCAAGATACCGCATCAATGACAGCGTCAATCTGGATATGGGAGCGCTGCTTGTTCCCTTGGGCCGCTTTAACATCAACCATGATGATAATCAGTGGAACTTGACTCGCCGCACGCTGGTAGACAGGGGGGCGCCCGTCCTGCCAACCAAGGCGGCATGGCCGGAACTGGGACTTGGTTTTTCGGGACTTGTGGAAACTCAGGCTGGCCTTGTTGACTACAGACTTTACGCAGTAAACGGCGTCAATCTCGACTTCGAATTCGAGGGCGGAGTGGCGGCGGAGCCTGACGGCAGTTCAACGGTGGGCGTCAGTAAATTTGAAGCTGAGTTCGCCCCTTCCCGTGGGGGGTTCTCCAACGATCTTAACGGGAATAAGGCCGTTACCGGCCGGTTGGCCCTGTTGCCTCAATCTGGCCAGGAATTAGCGATTTCCGGATATTACGGTCGCTATACGCCGGATTTTATGGATTCTGAATCGGTGTGGTCCGTTGCCATTGATGGGCTTCACAGCCTGGGCGGGTTTGAAGTCGAATACGAGGTAGTCCACACCGATTGGGGCAACATTGATGATGTTGCTGCTAGCTTCGCCAGTGCCGCTGTAGACAAGGAAGTGGAAGCAAAAGTAGGTGCTGAAGACCGTGAGACCACAGAAATCGTCAGCGAGATCACGCTCGGTGGGCTCGCTGAAAGCCGCACGGGTTATTGGATAGAAGCTCGTTACCCGTTCTGGCCGGAAGCGCTTGATAATACCTTCCTGGGGCGTGGTTTCAGTAACCCCTCTCTCGAACCGACCGTTCGGATGGAGCAGGTTGTTATTCGCAACCGGATAACCGGTATTGAGTTCTCCAATCGTCAGATCACCGAGCTCGACAAAGAGAAAAGTTCTATTGTTAATCGCGCTACCGTTGGTCTGGCCTATCGTCCGGTCCCAGACTGGGTGATTTCATTTGCCACAGAATATACCTGGACTGACGAACAAACACTGGCCGGTTTAACCAACTTTATTCCTGCTGGTGAAAATGAAGACAGTGTTTTAGCGTTCTCGACGGGCGTAGCCTACACCTTCTAGAATGCCTTGTTGCCGGAGCCAGGCGTGTGTATCGCGCCTGGCTCAGAATTCATTAATAAGGTTGTCCTCATGAGTTACCCGCTCAGGCTCGTGCACCTTCTGCTTTTACTCACTTTTCTGCCGGTTCCCATGCACGCTTTGGCTGATGAGGTTTATAAAGAACCTCAAGCATTTTTGAGAGAATCGTTTGTCGGCGATATCCCAGAACCGGCCGCGCTCTGGGTTGTAGGCGAAAAAAAAGAGGTTGCCGGAGACATTTTGGGACACCCACCTGCCGCGTTACGTGAACGATACTGGAAGCAAGGTTCACGGACTGCCTGGATACTAGAGGAAGTCGGCAAAGCACGTCCGATTACCGTCGGTATACTGGTGGAGGAAAATGCCATCCGCAAACTGGACGTACTCGTGTACCGGGAGACAAGAGGATGGGAGGTTCGATACCCCGTTTTCACGAACCAGTTCAAAGGCGCTGAACTTGAGGGCGGCAAAACGCTCGATCAACCGATAGACGGAATCACTGGTGCCACCTTGTCAGTCCACGCGCTCACGAAGTTGGCACGTTTGGCACTTTATTTCAGTCAGTTGGTAGATGGCCCGTGATTTCCTTCAAACGCTCCCGGCAAACCCGGCGCAAATTTTTACTCCTATCGCATCGCTACATCGGTATAGTTTCGGCCTTTTTCCTGATATTGATTGCAACCACCGGCACTGCAATCAATCACTTGAAAGATGTCGGTATGGATGACTATGTTCTAACCTGGCCTCCGCTTCTGAGATGGTACGGGCTGAGCAAGGGACCTCAGGACATCATTACCTTCAGCACCGATAGTGGTGCAATCGTGAGCTGGATGAACAATCAGCTATATCTCGGCAAGGAACCATTAAAGCTTGAACAAACCATCGACGGTCCTCTTTTGGGTATTGCGGAAGGCCCGGATTTTTTAGCCGTAGCGACGTCACGTTCGGTCATATTGTTGACTCGGACCGGCGTACTGATTGATCAGCTTGGGCAAGAAAATTTGCCCGAACGTATCCGAAGATTCGGCTCGAAAGACAACTCCTTTTTTATTGACACGCCAAACGGCCAATTCAAGACGACCGCATCGTTTCTGAGCTGGACTCCGGTCCCATCCGCAAATAAGCAGGTGACGTGGTCAAGTCCACGCGCCACACCTGCGGCAGTCAGGACGCAGCTTCTCGATACTTATCATGGCAAAGGCATCTCTTTGCAACAGTTGTTACTGGATCTTCATTCAGGGCGCATTATGCACATTGGGCCTTGGGTATCTGACTTATCAGCACTTGCTATTTTACTGTTAGCCATCTCCGGGTTGATTAATTGGTACCGTCGCCCGCGCTGAAGCAGCCCTGCATTGCCACGAAGAATCTCTCCACAATACCGGTCGTTCCGACAAAAACTGACACATTGGGCCAGCCGGTGGCCCGGATTCTTCGGGGCTGCCTCTGCCGTTTTTGGACGACTCGGTGTCGTATTGGATTCACCTGCACTGAGCAATTAGAGCCACATTGAATCAGGGCCCTGGCCGATATGCGGCAGCGCGAGGGCGTTCATTGCAGGCAAAGGGGAACCAAAATGGCACAACTACCGAAACGTGCAAGAGTCGTAATCATTGGCCAGGGCGGTATCGTTGGCTCCTCGGTAGCACACCACCTGATCGAGCAGGGCTGGGATGACATCGTAGGGCTGGAAAAATCCGCCATTCCCTCCGACATCGGCTCCACCTCCCACGCCTCGGATTTCTGCTTCACCACTTCCCACGACAAGCTGAACATTTACACCACCAAGTACAGCCAGGCCTTTTATGAAAAGCGTGGCAATTACGTGAAATGCGGCGGCATGGAAGTGGCGCGCGTCGATGACGACGAGCGCATGGACGAACTCCGCCGCAAGGTGGGTTCCGGGAAAGCCTTCGGCACCAACGTCAGCATGATTTCGCCCAAGCGGGCAAAGGAGCTGTTTCCATTGCTGGAGGAAAGCCAGGTCCAGGGCGCCATGTGGGACCCGGATGCCGGGCTGGTGGTACCCCGCTCCCAGAGCGTAGCCGGCGATCTGGTGGAAGAAGCCGTGGCCACCGGCAAACTCCAGGCTTTTGCCTACACACCGGCCATCCGCATTGATGTCCAGGACGGCCAGGTGCGTGGTGTTGAAACCCACAAGGGTTACATCGAAACCGAATACGTGGTGCTGTCCATGGGTATCTGGGGGCCGTTGATGGCCAACACCGCCAATGCGCCTCTGCCTCTGATGCCACTGGAACACCCCCTGCTGTTCTTCGGCCCCTACGAAGAACTGGCCGGAACCGGCAAACAGATCGTCTATCCGCTGTTCCGCGACCAGGGCAACTCCGCCTATGTGCGGGACACCGGCGACCCCACCACCACCGAAGGTGGCCGTATCGAGTGGGGTTATTACGAGGCGGAAAACCCTCGGCTGGTCTACCCTGGCGCCATTGCCGAGCCCGGTGATGCGCGGATGTCGCCCTCGATGCGGGATCTTTCACTGGATCAGGTCATGGACGCCTACGAAAAAGCCATCGAAATGACCCCGATCCTGGGCGAGCTGGGGTGGGAGGAAAAACACTCCTTCAATGGTTTGCTGTCAGTCACGCCGGATGGCGGCTCGCTGATGGGCGAATCCCCGGAAGTCCGCAACCTGTGGTTCTGTGAAGCAGTCTGGGTCAAGGACGGTCCGGGTGCGGGCAAGTTACTGGCGGACTGGATGACTCATGGATCCCCGGAGATGGACCCTCACAGCATCGATATTGCCCGCCATTACCCGCTTCAGAAAACACCGGACTTCGTGTACAACCGCTGCTATGAGACTGCCAAAAAGATCTACACCCCGGCGGTTCATCCGCGTGAGCCCTACCTCTCCGGCCGCAAGATGCGAACCAGCCCGTTCTACCTGCGGGAAGTTGGACTGGGCGCTTACTTTATGGAGGCCGCCGGCTGGGAGCGTGCTCACGGTTACGCCGCCAATGAGCCCACCCTGCTGGCGAAATACCGCGACCGTATCCCGGTGCGGGAGCACGAATGGGACACCCGGCATTTCTGGGAGGTATCCAACGCCGAGCAACTGGAGATGAGCGAGTCCGTGGGCATGATCAACCTCTCCCATTTCGCCATCTTTGACATCTCCGGCGACGACGCGGAGGCGCTGCTGGAGTATCTGTCGGTGGCCAAGGTGGGTGGCACCACGCCCCATGGCAAAGGCGTCTACACCCACTTCCTCGACAGCCGCGGGGGCGTGCGCTCCGACCTGACCATCATCCGGCGGGGCGAGAAAGACTATCGGGTCGTCTGCGGCGGCGACACCGGCCACCGGGACTATTGCTGGATCACCCGCATGGCCCGGGAGAAGGGCCTGGACAACATCCAACTGCACGACCGCACCGACGAACTGGCTACCCTGGGGCTCTGGGGTCCCAAGGCCCGGGAGACCCTGGCGCAGTTCGTCACCGACCCGGACCAGTTGTCGGCGGACAATTTCCCGTTTGCCACCGCGCAGGAACTGAACATTCGGGGCGTTCCGGTCTGGGCTTTCCGCATATCCTATGTGGGCGAACAGGGCTGGGAGCTTTACTTCCCATTCAGTTACGGCCTGCGAATCTGGGACCTGTTGTACGACGCCGGCGTTACCCCGGTGGGCATCGAAACTTACGCCAACACGCGGCGCCTGGAGAAAAGCCTGCGGCTGCAGAATGTGGACCTGGAAACGGAATACAACCTTTACGAGGCCGGACTGCAACGGCCCAAGATCAAGGAAGCCGATTTCCACGGCAAAGCCGCTTACCTGGAACAACGGGAGTGGCCCCGGCAATCGGCCTACCTGTGCACCATGACCATGACCGGGCACCAGGATGCTAACGGCGTGCTGCGCTATCCGGTGGGCCAATGGCCGATTCTGGACCCGCAAACCGGCGAAGTGCTGGTGGACAGCCACGGCCGCCGCTCCTACAACACCAGCGTGGCCTGGGGGCCTTCGGTGGGAAAAATCATCCTGTTGGGTTATATCCCCGCGGAGTACGCCCAGGAAGGCCGTGAACTGACTCTGGAATACTTCCAGGAACACTACCCTATCCGCATTGAGGCAGTGGGTTACCGGGCGCTGTTTGATCCAGACAACGAACGGATCAGATCCTGACCGGTTTCAGACAAGAGGCAAGGCGGTCAGCACTCGATGATGTTGACCGCCAGCCCTCCCCTGGCGGTTTCCTTGTATTTGTCCAGCATGTCGCGGCCGGTTTCCCGCATGGTGTGCAGCACCTTGTCCAGGGACACGTAATGCTTGCCGTCACCCCGCAGCGCCATAATCGCGGCATCAATGGCCTTCACCGAGGCCATGGCGTTACGCTCGATGCAGGGAATCTGCACCAGCCCGCCAATGGGGTCACAGGTCATGCCCAGATGATGTTCCATGCCAATTTCGGCGGCGTTTTCTACCTGTTCCGCGGTACCGCCCGTCGCCGCTGCAAGGCCGGCAGCAGCCATGGCGCAGGCCGAACCAACCTCGCCCTGGCATCCCACCTCGGCCCCGGAAATGGACGCATTTTCCTTGAACAGCACGCCAATCGCCCCGGCGGTCAGCATGAAGCGCAAAATGCCCTCCTCGTTCGCCTGCGGACAAAACTCCCAGTAATAGTGGAGCACAGCCGGAACAACGCCTGCCGCGCCATTGGTTGGCGCCGTTACAATCCGCCCCCCGGCGGCATTTTCCTCATTGACGGCGAGGGCATAGAGATTGATCCAGTCCAGCGCACTCAGGGACGGTGAAATCAGATCCACCCGCTGCTTGTCCATCAGCGACCGATACAGCGACGCGGCCCGGCGCCGGACCTTGAGACCACCGGGCAATTCGCCCTCGTGGTGAATGCCGCTCTGTACGCACTCCCTCATCACCCGCCATAGCTCCAGAATGCCGCTGCGAATCTCACCCGGCGTGCGCCAGGCCTGCTCGTTGGCAAGCATGATGTCGGCGATGGTCAGGTCGTGCTCCCGACACAGCGTCAGCAGCGCCTTGGCGCTGTTAAAGGGGTATGGCTGTGGCGTATCATCCTCGCGGACTTTCAGGGTGCCATCAGCGGTCGCATCCACCACGAACCCACCGCCTACCGAGTAATAGGTTTTTTCGTACAGGCACTGCCCCTCACCGTCGAAGGCCTGGCAGACCATGCCGTTGGGGTGTTCAGGCAGTGATTTGCGACGGTAATAGACCAGATCGTTATTCTCACGGAAGCGAACGGGGTGTTGCCCTGCGATCGACAGGATTCCGCAGTCGCGAATCCGCTCAAGGCGAGCCGGCATTTCCTCAGGATCGACCCGGTCAGGTCGTTCGCCCTCCAGCCCCATCATTACCGCAGGGCCGGTGCCATGGCCCTTGCCGGTGGCACCAAGAGAGCCGTACAGGGACACCTTGAGCCGGCAAACGGAAGAAAGCAGCCCTTCGGTCACAAGAGCCCCGGCAAACCGTCGTGCCGCCTCCATGGGCCCCACGGTGTGGGAACTGGAAGGGCCAATACCGACCTTGAACAGCTCAAACAGACTGATCGCCAATTTCAGGCCTCCTGTTGAGGGACACACTCCAACAATAACGCCAATGCGGCCCCGCCGCATGCTCTCTGACGACACTGACAAGATGATTTACGACAGCAGGGCAGGTGGCGTTGAGACCATCCTGGAATCGCCGGTGTCGCATCTGAACCATTGGCACTCTGGCCACCCCCTTAGCCACCCCTTAGCCACCCCCTTAGAATGAAACCAACGTGGAGCTGATCACTTATTGCACAATGCCAGTGCAGCAGCTAGTGTTCAGGTTAGGGTGGTCGACACAGACATCCCGTTACCGGCCACCAAAGCTGGCCCAGGCAGGGCAAGGGGGTTGCTGATGACCACTGATACCGGCTCGCACACAGACAGGCCCGCCCAGCAGCCCTATCGGGTCGGCTTCCTGCTGATCGACAACTTCACTCTGATCGCCCTTGCCACCGCGGTTGAACCCCTGCGCATGGCCAATCAACTGGCAGGCGCCGAACTCTATTCCTGGAAGCTGCTTACCGCCGAGGGCGGCCCTGCCCGCGCCAGTGACGGCATCACCATGGTGCCGGATGCGTCCATTCAGGAAGAGCACGGCTTCGATCTGGTCATCGTTGTTGCCGGCATTGATGTCACCCGGAGTTTCTCCCGCAAGGAAGTCAACTGGCTGAAACAGATGGCCCGGCGCCATGTCCTGCTGGGGGCTGTCTGTACCGGCGCTTATGTGCTGGCCAGTGCCGGCCTGCTGGACGGCCACGCCTGCAGCGCCCACTGGGAATGCCTGGAAGCCATGCAGGAGGGCTTTCCACGGGTCCAGACCAACAACCACCTGTTTACTGTAGAGAGGGAACGCATGACCTGCACCGGTGGCACGGTGCCCATGCACATGATGCTCAGCTTCCTGGCCCGGCGCCATGGCCAGGAACTCAGCAACGCGGTCTCCCACATGTTTGTCTGTGACCGGGTACGGGAGGAAAGTGAACAACAACCCATGCCCATGCATCCGGGCCTGGCCCGCGCGCAACCCAAGCTGGCGGAAGCCGCCCAGTTGATGGAAGCCAACATTGAAGAGCCCATCGAACTTCAGGAACTGGCGACACTGGCCGGGATATCACGCCGACAACTGGAAAGGTTGTTCCTCAAGCACATGGGCTGCACGCCCTCACGCTACTACCTGCGGGTGCGGCTGAACCGCGCACGCCGGCTGCTCAAACAGACATCCTGCTCCATTGTGGAGATTGCCTCCATGTGCGGATTTGTCTCCGCCACCCACTTCAGTCGCTGCTATCGCAAAACCATGGGGCGCGCGCCCAAATACGAGCGAATGGAAGTTTACTCCCAGGGCCTGGGCCCCGCCGGCAATGTCCTGACCGATACCATGGCCAGTCTGCCTTCCTCTTCCCTGCAGGCACTGAGACGTGCGCGCACCGAGCCAACCTACGGTATTTTCGAGGACACCGGTTCAGGTTAGCCCCACAACCAGGCCGTTCTCATCAAGGGCGATATCCAGTGCCGCGGGACGGCGGGGCAGGCCCGGCATGGTCATGATGTCGCCACAAATCGCTACCACAAACCCGGCGCCAGCGGCGAGGCGCACTTCCCTGACCGGCAGCATGTGGCCGGACGGCGCACCCTTCACGGTCGAGTCCGCCGAGAAGCTGTACTGGGTCTTGGCAATACACACCGGCAGGTGGCCGAACCCCAGGCTTTCGTATTCCTCCAACTGCTGTTTGGCCAGGGTTGTAAATTCAACGCTTCCCGCGTGATAGATACGGGTGGCTATGGTGCGGATCTTGTCCGCCAACGGCAGGCTGTCCTCGTAGAGGAATTTCACCTCCGGTGTGCCTTCGTCCATCTGGTCGAGCACAGCCTGGGCCAGTTCCGTTGCGCCCTCGCCGCCGGTTGCCCAGTGGTCGGCGGGCACTGCCCTCACGCCCAGCTCTTCACTGATGGACTGCACCAGCGCCATCTCGTCTTCAGTATCGCCGGGAAAGCGGTTGATGCACACCACTGGGGTCAGGCCGAACTGCTGCAGGTTGCGGATGTGTCGCTCCAGGTTGGCGGCACCGTCCCGCACCGCGGCCAGGTTGGGAGTGCCCAACTGGCTCCGGGCGACACCACCCTGCATCTTGAGGGCCCGAATGGTGCAGACCACCACGGCGGCGTCTGGCCGCAAGCCCGTGTGCCGGCATTTGATATCAATGAACTTTTCCGCACCAAGATCCGCACCGAAGCCGGCTTCGGTCACCACAACGTCGTTCAGAGCCAGGGCCGCACGAGTGGCAGTCACGGAGTTACAGCCATGAGCAATATTGGCAAAGGGGCCACCATGGATGAACACCGGGTTATGCTCCAGACTCTGCACCAGGTTCGGCTGCAGCGCCTCTTTCAACAGCACGGTTAGCGCGCCTTCAACCCCCAGATCACGAACGGTGACCGGTGTCATATCGGAACGCCGGCCAACAATGATATTACCCAATCGCTGCTTCAGATCCGCACGCCCGTCCGCCAGGCACAGGATAGCCATAATCTCTGACGACACCGTGATATCGAAACCGGTTTCCCGGGGCACACCATGGGCTGCGCCACCCAGGCCACACACCATGTTGCGCAGGGAGCGATCAGTCAGGTCCATGACTCTGCGCCAGCTCACGTAACGTGGGTCCAGCCCGGCTTCATTGCCCCAGTGAATGTGGTTGTCGATCAGCGATGCCAGCAGGTTGTGGGCGGTGGTAATGGCGTGGAAGTCGCCGTTGAAATGCAGGTTGATGTCTTCCATCGGAATCACCTGCGCCCGGCCTCCGCCAGCAGCGCCGCCCTTCATACCAAAGCAGGGGCCGAGGGACGGCTCCCGCAGGCACACGGAAGAACGCACACCCAGGCGGTTGAAGCCGTCGTTCAGCCCCACGCTGGTGGTGGTCTTGCCCTCGCCGGCCGGGGTTGGGGTAATGGCGGTCACCAGCACCAGCTTGCCCCGGGGCGCGGTAGCGGAGGTATCGACATAGGCCATATCCAGCTTGGCCTTGTAGTGACCGAAAGGCACAAGGCTTTCACCCGGCAGTCCAAAACGCTGTTGGGCCAACAGCAGAATGGACTGGGGCTGGACCGAGCGGGCGATCTCAATGTCCGGGGTGCCCGGCGGCGGAAACTCCGCAATCGCCGGCATTACGGATGTCAGTTTACTGTACTGAAGACTCATGGAACTGCCCTCTCTGGCCCTCAACGGACCCGCTGTGCTCTTGAATCCATTGCGCCGACTGGCGCAGACCGCCGAATGGGAAGAGATGAATACCCCGGAGCAGGGTATCCGGGTTGTCCAGGCAGTACTGGACCAACGCTCGCACCATGCCGTCAGGCGTCCAGGCGCGCAGTAGTTTGGCGCTGCCCGGGCGACGCAGCATCATGCGGGCAGACGCCCCCACCCCGCATTGCGCGGCATAGGCAATAAGGGTTTTTACCCGCGTCGGCCCGGCCATTCCGATGTAGACAGGCACCTCTTCCAGGATATTGCCCAGGCTCTGCAGCCAGTCGATGACCACCTCGGCGTCGAAAGTGAACTGGGTCACCACCCACAGCCTCGTGGCTGTGGTGCGGGCGTATTCACGCTTGACGCTCAGGGCTTGGGTCAACGTGGCCCGGTCCGCCATGGGATGCCCCTCCGGATGGGCAGCCACGCCAATACCACGAAACCGGAATTGCGCCAACAAGCCGGATTCAAGCACCGCCAGAGTGTCCGGAAAGGGGCCGACCACCGCATCGCTGTCGCCGGCAATCAGCAGCAACCGGTCAACCCTGCTCTCATCGAGCTGTGCCAACCAGTCCCGCAGTTGCCCGCGGCTCTCGGCCATACGGGCGGGTACGTGGGGGATCGGCTGCATGCCCATATTGAGGAGGTGCCGGCAGGCTTCCAGAGTGTCGCTGAATTGCCCTTTTGGCAGGAATGGCACATAGACACAGGTGCCCTCGGGCAGCAGGTCCGGCAGATCTTCCGCTGCCAGTATCTGGCGGGGTGTCGCCTCAATCGAAGCCGAGCGCACCAGGGCGCGAAGCCGTTCCGCCGCCGCCTCATCGCGCGGGTTGGACGCCTGTTTTTCGCTCGCCAGTTTCATAAGCCGCGTACCCCCTTGCTGCCGGTGCCTGCTACCGCCTGCCCTTCCCGTTAGGCTAGTCGGCGAAGTCAATACCCTTCGCCCGGGCCCGTTCACGGGCGTTGGGGTTCACCGATGGCCGGAAGGGCACTTCCACCACCTCCGCCTCCACAGCGGTTGAGCCATCCGCCGCGGCATATTCCACCGGAAGGTGCACGGTCAAGCTGCTGCCAATACTGCTCAGATCAAACGGCACATAGGCCAGCGCGATGTTCGTCTCCAGTTCCGGCGAGTACCAGGGTGACGTGACATAGCCCTCCGGCTCGCCACCATCGGGCCCGCTGATCAGCCAGAAATCATTGGCGTAGTCAGTCACCTTGCCGCCGCCAAAGCGGATGCCCACCATAATGTGGCTGAACGGCGGACGACCGGCATCCAACTGCTCACGAACCTTCTCCAGCGTCTGCTTGCCGATATAATCCGCATCTTTGTTGCGCGGCACCTGGTAGGCCAGGTTGCACTGGAATGGCAGGGTTTCCTGATCCACATCCTGGCCCCAGGAAAGAATGCCCGCGGCTATCCGGCGATGGTGTGCGGGCGCTATCACCCGCAGGTTGTGCGGTTCACCGGCCGCAAGCACTGTGTACCAGAGGTCCTCGGCGTATTTAGTCGCTTCCTTGAGGTAAATCTCGTAACCCTTCTCTCCGGTGAAACCGGTCTGGGAAACGATGACATCGTGGCCCGCCACCTGGCCTTCCATCAGTCCATAGTAGGGAATGTCTTTCACGCCCTCACCGAACAGATCCGTCATAAGTGCCTCGGACTTGGGACCCTGGATCTGGACCGGTGCCACATCGATTTCCGCGATGCTGACGTTGAAGCCCATACCGACGTTTACGCCCCGCAGCCAGAATTCCAGATCACTGTCGGAAAGGGAGAACCAGAATTCGTCCTCGGCCACCCGAAGCAATACCGGGTCATTGAGGATACCGCCGTCCTCGTTGCACAGGATGACGTACTTGCCCCGCATGGGTTTGATCTTGGTAGCGTCCCGGGTGATCACATAGTTCACGAAGCGCTCCGCATCCGGACCCTTGACCTGGATCTGGCGCTCCACCGCCACGTTCCACATGGTAACGTCGTGTATCAGCGACTCGTATTCCACCATGGCACCACCGTCTTCCGGGCGGACATAACCCCGGGGATGGTACATGCGGTTGTAAACGGTCGCCCGCCAGCAGCCCGCCTCGTAGGCCAGGTGCCAATACGGCGACTTGCGGACCCGTGTGGAAATCAGCATCTCCACCGGCGTGGGGCCGGACTGACGCAGGTTGATGGGTACGCGGCGATCCGACTGGTCGACGCTGTCGGGCTGGCGCGCGGCACCGGCCCGTTGTTGCGGATCATCCTGAGGTACTTGTTCGAATTTAACGGCCATTGCTATCTCCCCCTTACCGGGTTGTCGATAGCCCTAATGTGACCGTCTTTCGGTTTTCCGGGAGGAACCAATACGACACGGATTCGACTAAAAGCGGCAGAGGGTTGGCCGCAGCTCCAGAAAAGCACCGCTGGATAACCCGTGTCAGGCCACCGAAAAAATCGCTTGCCATAGTACGTAGCCTCACAGCCTTACTGGCACCGACCGGCTGCGCCTCGATCAGCACGCGGCCGGATAACAGCAGCCGCGCCGGATTAAAGCTTCACCATCAACTTACCCTTGTTCTCGCCGGTCAGGAACAGGTTCAGGCCGTTCATGGCCGATTCCAACCCTTCCAGAACGTGTGTCCGGTATTTGATCTGTCCCTTCTGAACATAGGGTGTGAGCTTGGCGTGCAGCTCCTTCGTCCTGTGCCAATGATCAGGCATGGTGAAACCCTGGATCGACAGGCGTTTCTTGATGATGCGCATCCAGTTGGGGCCGGGACGAGGGTTCGCTGAGGTGTAATCGGCAATCATTCCGCACACCACAATACGGCCGTGCGCATTCATCCGCTCGAACACGTAGTCCTGGACCGGACCACCGGTGTTCTCGAAGTAGACGTCGATACCCTCCGGGGCCAGTTCATCCAGTTTCGCGCCCAGGTCGTCGGTCCTGTAGTTCACGGCACCGTCGAAGCCCAGTTCATTGACAATCCAGTCCGCCTTTTCATCGCTGCCGACGACACCGATAACCCGCAGACCATCGGCCCTGGCCAACTGCCCCACGATCGAGCCGACAGAGCCGGCGGCACCGGATACCACCAGGGTTTCACCCGGCTTGGGGTCACCATAACCATACAGCCCCTGGGTGGCGGTCAGACCGGGCAGGGCAAAAACCGACAGTACCATTTCCGGCGGCAGGCTTTTATCCACCTTGTTCACGCCCGTACCATCCGTCAGGGCCATTTCCTGCCAGCCAAACATCCCCATGACCTGGTCACCCACGGCAAAATCCGGGTGATTCGAAGCGACGACCTCGCCAATGCCCGATGAACGCATGACGTCACCCAACTCCACCCGGGGAATGTAGCTATCGGTGTCCTCACTCATCCAGCCCATCATGGCCGGGTCGAGAGACATATAGGTCTGCCGGACCAGAAATTCACCTTCGGCGGGTTCCGGAACGGTGTTTTCCACCACCTCGAACAGCTCCGGGCCGACAGTCCCCGCAGGCCGCTTCACCAGGTTAATCGCTTTATAGGTACTCATTGGCTGACTATCTCCTGCAGTGCGTGAAAGAACCGTTGATAATCACTGATATGGGGACAGGAGCCCTTCCTTAAAAGGGCACGACCGTAGTCCTTGCCCACGCCGGGTTTCTCAAAGACGCCCAAAGACTAATCCAGAACGCCAAAACTTAGTAACCAAAGGTTATTTACACAACAGAGAGACAGCCGTATATTAAGTGACCATCGTTCACTTAATAAGGAAAACACCATGAACTATGTGCTCATCACCGGCGCCAGTGCCGGCATAGGCGAAGAGTTCGCCCGCGCTCTGGCTGCCGAAAAGCAGAACCTGATTCTTGTGGCCCGTCGTGAAGACCGCCTGGCCTCCCTGGCTACCGAGCTTTCAGAAAGATCCGGCGTATCCGTCGAGGTTCTGGCTGCCGACCTGGCCACAGCCGAGGGCGCCGAAAACGTTGTCTCGGCCGTTACTTCAGCCGGATGGAAGCTTACCGGCCTGATCAACAATGCCGGTTTTGGCGACCGCGGCAGCTTCAGCGACCTCTCACTGGAACGCCAGCTCAACATGATTCAGGTGAACGTGACATCGCTGGTTGCGCTGACCTGGAAACTCCTGCCCAACCTGAAAGAGAACCGGGACAGCTTCATCGTTAACGTCGCCTCCACCGCAGCGTTTCAGGCGGGGCCCGGCATGGCCATTTACTACGCCACGAAGGCCTTTGTATTGTCCTTTTCCGAAGCACTGCACGAGGAATTACGAGGCTCAGGCGTTGCCGTAAGCGCACTCTGCCCGGGAGCGACAGCGTCAGAGTTCGCAGCTGAAGCCAATATGACGGACACCAGGCTCTTCAAAGCCGGCACCATGTCAGCCGAAGCGGTGGCAACCACAGCACTGGCCAGACGCCGCAGTGCCATCGTCATCCCGGGACTGCGTAACCGGTTGATGGTATGGTTGGGCAAACTTTCCCCCCGACTCATTACCAGGCGCCTCGCAGGCTGGTTACAGGCGTAAGAAACGATGACAATCAGGCTTTGTGGTGGCAAGCAGCGCGCACGCACGGAAGCGGAAAAAATCACAAGGGAACAGCAGATTCTCGATGCGGCGGCAGAGCTGTTCGTTAGTCGCAGCTATGACAAGCTGACACTAGCCGATGTGGCAGCAGCAAGTGGGCTGACCAAGGCTGCGCTGTACCGATATTTCAGGAGCAAAGAGCTGCTGTTCATCGCCGTCTACAAGCGTGCTTTCAGAGCCGTGGTGCACGAGGCGCAATCCAGAGAGTCGATGACGTTGCCCGAGGATCTGACCGGACTCTTGGTCGCGCATCCTCTTTTTTGCGGCCTCACCGCCATATTACACGTTGCCCTGGAAACCGGGCTGACCGAGCAGGAGGCCCGCGATTTCAAACTGTTCTTACTGGAACAATCACAACAGCTGGCAGCACCCATTAAGTCCGCCAGCGGTCGCGATGACGCCGCCTGTTTTCATTTTCTCATGCAATGCCAACAGGCGCTGATCGGATGCTGGCATATGACCCATCCGCCCGCCGCCGCGCGCAAGGCCATGGAACAACCGCCGTTAACGGTATTCAAAATGGCGTTCGAGCCGACGCTGCGGAGCCATCTTCGGGCACTGACCTGTGCTTTTGTGGCCCAGCCATGAGCTGAGCCCAGGTTTTCGAGCACAAGCCAGCGAGATCAGCAATACTTCCGGGCCCTTTGCTTCAGCATATACGGGGCAGCTGTTCGCCGGAGAGTCTGTCGATGACCCGGCTGGCGCCAATCATACTGGAAGCCGTAACCAAGCCGGCGGCCCCTTGCACAAAATGGCCGATTTCAACGGCCGCCTCGCTCACCGGGTACCTCCGGAGCACATCCACTGCCCGGGCAACATCCGGTTCAGCCACGACGGCGATAAAGCGGCCTTCGTTGGCCACATGCAGTGGGTCCAGCCCCAGCAGCTCGCAAAAGGCAGACACATCTTCGCGAACCGGGATATCGGCCTCACGGATCTCCGCTGCCACCCCGGCACTTTCCGAGACTTCCACCAACGCACTGGCCAGGCCTCCGCGGGTAAGGTCACGAAGGCAATGCACATCCACCCCCGCTTCCAGCAACGCCAGGACCGGCGGCGCGACCGAAGCGCAGTCGCTCTCAATCGCCGATTCCAGGTCAAGCTTCTCCCGCGCAGTCATCACTGCGACGCCGTGGCGTCCAAGGTCGCCACTGAGCAGAATCCGGTCGCCAGGCCGCACCCGGGCAGGCGCCACCGGCTGTGGCGCCACAACTCGCCCGACTCCGGCGGTGTTGATGTACAAACCATCCGCCTTGCCGCGTTCCACCACCTTGAGGTCGCCGGTCACGATTTGCACGCCAGCTTCGAGGGCTGCGGCAGCCATGGAATCGACAACCCGGCGCAACGTAGCCAGCGGCAAACCCTCTTCGAGAATAAAACCGGCACTCAGGTATTGCGGCCTGGCCCCGCACATGGCGAGGTCGTTGACCGTGCCATGCACCGCCATAGTACCGATATCAGAACCCGGAAAGAACAGCGGCCGCACCACGTAGGAGTCCGTCGTGAACGCCATGGCACCGGGCATATCGACCACGGCGCCGTCGTGTTGCCGTGCCAGCCAGGGATTATCAAACGCCGGACGAAAAATACCATCAAGCAGCTGGGCCATGGCCCGGCCGCCACCACCGTGGGCTATTTTCACCACCTCATGGTCATCGTTCATCGGCGGGCAATGATTGTCGCAGCTGTCACTCACGCGCTGAACCTCCGGTCGGTCGTCGGTAACGATAATAGGCGGCGCAGGCGCCTTCCTCGGACACCATCGTCACGCCGAGGGGGCGTTCCGGAGTGCAGCGGGAGCCGAAGGCGGGGCATTGGTCCGGGCGGATTTCGCCCCGCAGCACTGCCCCACTGAGGCAGTCACCCCGCATCTCAGCCTCGCCGTTCACTGCGCCGAAACGGGTTTCTGCGTCGTAGGATCGGTAGGCGGGTGACAACCCAAGACCACTGTCAGGGATGTCTCCCATGCCCCGCCATTGCCTGGGCACCACCTGGAAGACCGCCTGCATTACCTGCTGGGCCATGGCGTTCCCCGGGCGGCGGACGGCCCGGCTGTACTGGTTTTCAACACAGCTCTCACCCTGCTCCAGCTGACGCACGCAGCGGTAGACTCCCTCCAGGATATCCAGCGGTTCAAAGCCGGTCACCACAATGGGCACGCCGTGCTCACGGGCAATGGGTTCATACTCTTCATACCCGGTGATCGTGCAGACATGGCCGGCCGCCAGGAACCCCTGAACCCGGTTGCCCGGGCGCTCCAGCAAGGCGCGAATCGCCGGTGGCACCAGCACTTGCGAGACCAGCACCGAGAAATTCCCGAGCCCCTCCCGCTGGGCCTGATAGACCGCCATGGCATTGGCCGGGGCTGTGGTTTCAAATCCGACGGCAAAAAAAACCACTTCATGCCTCGGATTCTGCCGGGCCACCGTCAGCGCCTCGAGCGGCGAATACACCACCCGGACATCCGCGCCCCGCGCCCTGGCAGCGGACAGGTCCGATTGGGTCCCGGGCACTCGCAGCATATCGCCGAAAGTACATAGGATGACCCGTGGAAGCGCGGCGATTTCGAGGGCTTTGTCAATGTAGGCGATGGGAGTCACACACACCGGGCACCCCGGACCATGGATCAGGGAGATTGCTTCCGGCAGCAACTGATCGATCCCGAAGCGAACGATGGCGTGGGTCTGCCCCCCACATACCTCCATGAGAGTCCAGGGACGGGTGGTGATGCGGGCAATGGCATCGGCATACCCCCGGGCAGCATCGGGCGCGCGATATTCGTCACGGTACTTCATTGCGGCACCGGCCTTCCTGGCTCCAGCTCGTCCGCCTCCTGCTCCAGGGTCTCGAGGCACTCGAGGTAATGGAAAACGCGCTCGGCTTCATGCGGGTCCACAACGGTAATGGCAAACCCCACATGCACCAGCACATAGTCCTGCTCTCGTACATCGGGCACGTAGGCCAGATTGACCGGCTTGACGATGCCACCAAAATCGACGCGCCCCTGACGGGTGAGTGGATCGTCGCCCTCAATGCTGATCACGCGTCCCGGCACGGCCAGACACATGCCCCCTCCCTGCCCCAAAGAGCGCCGGCCGCCCAGGCCAGCTGACCCACCGCCAGACCGCCATCATTGGGCGGCAGCCGGCACGGCCAGAACACCTGAAATCCGGCCCCCTCAAGGGCTGTTATGGTCAATTCCAGCAGGCAGGCGTTCTGGAAACAGCCGCCAGCCAACACAACTCTCGACAGTTTAGCCTGTTTCGCCACTGCCACAATGGCGTTGACCAGCCCCTGATGGAAGCCCGCCGCAATCCCGGATACCGGCTTCCCCCTCCGAAGGTCTTCCAACAATGCGTAAACCGCCGGCGCCCAATCAACCTGCCAGGGCCGGTCGGCTTCCGGCACCGACAGCTCGAACCGGTAGGGAGATGCAGTGTCAGTGCGATCCAGGGCTGCCTCCAGCTCGCCCGCTGCCTGCCCCTCGTAACTGGCCTGCAGGCAGATGCCAGTCAGCGCGGCTACGGCGTCAAAAAGCCGGCCCACACTTGAGGTTTCCGGCGCGTTCAAGCCGGCCTTGAGCGATTGAATCAACAGCTTTCTTTCCGCTTTGGAAAAGCTGTTCACCGGGGCCAGTGCCTGACACTCCATGACCTGCGCCCCCATCAAGGCATACAGCAGCCCGAAGGCCGAACGGCGGGGTTCTCGCATGGCCGCCTCGCCACCTGGCAGCCGGAATCGCCGCAGATGCGCCACGCGCTCGTAACCTTGTGAGTCCAGGCGCAGGAATTCTCCGCCCCACAAGGTCTGATCGTCGCCAACACCACTGCCATCCCACGCCACCCCAAGCACCGGCTCATTGACCCCGTGCTCAGCCATCACGGCCGCTATGTGGGCCACATGATGCTGGACAGCGCATTGTTCCTCACCACGGGCCTGGGCGTAGCGCGTTGTGTAATAGTCCGGGTGGCCATCGTGCGCCCAGTGCCGGGGAATGGTGGCAAACAGTTGCTGCAGATTATCCGTGGTGCGATCGAGCTCTTTCCGGCTCAGGATGCTGTCCATATCGCCCAGGTGCTGGCTCAACACTACGCCGGCGCGGGTGCTCATGGCCACGGTGGTTTTCAGGTGGCCTCCGGTGGCGCCCCGGCCGGGAGGCACCTGGATGGGCAGGGCCAGGTTCGGGGAGTAGCCACGTGCACGGCGAAGCAACTGCGTACGCCCCGCCACCACCCGGGCCACGGAATCATCCAGTGGTCGTAAAATGGGGCGATCGTGAACCAGAAATCCGTCCGCCAGGTCACCCAGGCGCATCAGGGCTTCCTCGTTGTCGATGGCAATCGGTTCGCCACTGCGGTTACCGCTGGTGGCAACAACGGGAAACCCCAGATCACCAAGCAGCAGATCGTGTAACGGGGTGCAAGGCAGCATCACGCCCAGATCCGCCCTGCCCGGAGCGAGGTTGGCCGCCAGATCATGGTTGCGCGCATGGAGCAGGACAATGGGCCGCTCGGCCCCCATGAGCAACAGGCTTTCGGGCCCGGAGACCGGGCACATCTGCCGCAAAGATGCCAGTGAACCAAACATGACTGCCAGCGGCTTTCGGGGCCGCCCTTTTCGTGCGCGTAACGTCTGCACCGAGTGACTATTGCGGGCATCTGCAAGCAGCTGAAACCCGCCCAGCCCTTTAAGCGCGATGATGCCACCTGCCCTCAGCCGCCTGACCGCCTCGGACAAGGCGGCCTCGCCTTCCGCCAGCACGCAGCCATCACCTTGGCAAAATGCGACACGCGGACCGCATTCCGGACAGGCATTGGGCTCGGCATGAAAGCGCCGACTCTCCGGATTACGGTATTCCGCCAGACAACGCGGGCACATTTGAAAGTACCTCATCGCCGTGCGTTCGCGATCGTAAGGCAAACCCTCGATCAGGCTGTAGCGGGGACCGCAGTCTGTGCAGCTGATGAAGGGATACCGGTAACGCCGATTATCGGGATCGTGCAGCTCCCCGGTGCACTGACCGCAGGGCGCCAAATCCGCAGGTAAACGTGTGGTGGCAGCGCCCCGCTCCTCACTCTCGCGTACGCGGAACGCCTGAAACGCCGCAGGCCTGGCCAGCGGTTCCGCACACACCGCCTCCACGCACGCATGCACCGGAGCCTGTTGCTTGAGCGCATCCACCAGGTTCTGCAACGCCTCGGGACGACCCTCAGCCTCAATGATCACGCCCTCCGGGGTATTGCCAACCCACCCCGTCAGCCCCAACCCTGTCGCCAGGCGATAGACAAAAGGCCGAAACCCCACGCCCTGAACCACGCCATAAACACGAACACGCCAACGAACTGGCGAGGGCTCCGCCCGGCATCTGTCATTCATGGGCCCGACCCATCCTCCGTTTCCAGCTCCAGGCTCTGCAACAGCACATCCTGGGCATTGGGGTGATTGATGTCATCAGACGTTTCAATCCGGAGGTGGGCCTGGTCCGCGCAGGTACCGGCTGCCTCCTGACGGAAGTGATCGGTGAAATGTTCCGGCGACATATGGCACAGCGCGCCTAGCCATACCGCAACCTCCACCACCCGTTCGGCCTCTTCGTCCGCGCAAAGCTTCTCCACCCTGTGAATCAGGTTCCTGACCAGCGCCGTTTCATGCATCATCGCTCTCCTGAATCCTGCATCCTGTGTCCTTTTCGATGGCATCAATCACCGCCTGAGTCACCCCGGGAATGGTGTCCGCAACCGGTTTTGACAGCCCGTCGCCCGCTTCGAAGCTGGCCGCCTCCACCGCGAACACCCGGCATACCGGAGGCAGCACATCGAGCGCGCGCGCCAGCTCAATCGCTTCAGACAGCCCCAGCGCATGGGACGAAAACGCGCCTCCCAGGGCTGGCAGCGGCGCGGCGCTGGCGTCGAACACCCGGAGGTGCCCCGGCTCCAGCCCCATGACAGCGGCATCGACCAGGTACACCGCTTCGGCGCCAGTCATCAGGTCCACCAGTCCGGCCACTTCGCCGCTGTGCTCAACCACGTCGACAGTTTCCGGCAAACGGTCATCAAGGGCATCCATCACCAGCGGTCCGAGGGCATCATCCCCCCGATCCCGGTTGCCGATACCAACAACCCTGATGGGCCGGGAAACATCACTCATGGCGGACATCCAGTTTGAGAAAGTGCGTTGCGCAGGAGATGCAGGGATCGTAGTTGCGGATGGTCTGCTCACAGCGTTCACGCAGGGTATCGGCCGGCAAATCGAGCCAGCCGCCAACCAGCTCTTGCAGGTCGGCCTCAATGCTGGGCTGGTTCTGTGCCGTGGGCGGCACAATCTGCGCCTCGAGGATGGCACCGTTTTCATCAAGCCGGTAACGGTGAAACAGCAGACCGCGTGGGGCCTCGGTGCAACCGAAGCCTTCCGAGAGCCTCGGCTCGGCCGGTTCGAACGGTCGCTCAGGTTCCTGGTATCCGGCAATCACACGCAGAGCCTCATCACAGGCATACACAACCTCGACGCTGCGCACCACAATGCTCTGGAACGGGTTGTTGCAAGTAACACCCAAACCAGCTTCTTTGGCCGCCTCCCGGGCCAGTGGCGAGAGCTGGCCAAAATTGAGACTGTAGCGCGCCAGCGGCCCGACCAGATAACAGTCATGCTCACGCAAGTGCGAGTGCAGCGCCGTAGAGCGCTGCACGTGGGACTCCACAAAGTGGCGATTGTAATCCGCTACGGCGATATCCAGCCCACGATTGGACATAATACGCCCGACGTTCATGGCGTACTCGTCCGGATGGTGCAGTGCGACCAGGTGGTAGTCCCGCCCGGCCTCCGGCATGTCCAGCCCGGCCGTCCAGCGCACGGTTGCCAGGGCGTCCTCCCGGGCCTGTTTCAGGGTGTCGGCCAGCGGCTCCAGTTCCTTGCGGGTCGGCGTTCGATAGAATCCGCCCACTCGCACATTGATGGGATGGATTTCCCGACCGCCCAACAGCGTCATGATGGCATTGCCCGCTTTCTTCAGGGACAGCCCCCGTTTGACGATGTCGGGATAATCCCGGGCCATGTCCACCGCCCCGGCGTACCCCAGGAAATCCGGGGCGTGCAGCATGTAAATGTGGAGGGCGTGGCTTTCGATCCACTCCCCGCAGTACAGCAACCGGCGCAATGCCCGCAGCGGCCCCTCCACCTCGATACCAAGCGCGTTCTCCATCGCATGGACAGCGCTCATCTGATAGGCCACCGGGCAGATACCACAGATGCGGGCGGTCACATCGGGCGCCTCTGAAAAGTCGCGCCCACGCAGGAATGCCTCGAAAAAACGCGGGGGCTCAAAAATACGCAGTTCCGCATCGCTCACCTGGCCGTCCCGGACCGTCACCTTCAGGGCACCTTCGCCCTCGACCCGCGCCAGGTAATCCACCTTGATGGTCTTACGGCTCATGACGTTCGCTCTCCTCACGGAACGGGCCGGCCCAGGCGTTGAAAGTCCGGTAAAAGCGCAACCGCTCGGCCCGGCCCATGCCCAACTGATCCAGTCGCTCACTCAGCGCAGGCGCGTTGGGATTTTCGTTGGGCCCATAGCAACCGTAACAACCCCGATTATAGGACGGACACAAGGCATTGCAGCCGCTGTGGGTCATCGGCCCCAGACAGGGCGTTCCGTGGGCCACCATCACACAGACATTGCCCCTGAGCTTGCAGTCCAGACACACGCTATGGGCCGGCGTGACCGGTCGTCGCCCGCACAGAAACGCCGACACCACCTCCAGTAACTGCTGTTTGCTGATGGGGCAGCCACGCAATTCAAAATCCACGGCCACGTGGTCGGTGATCGGTGTGGAGGTGGACAGGGTTTCAATGTACTCCGGGTGGGCGTAGACAGCCGCCATGAAATCATCAATATCGGCGAAATTACGCAACGCCTGAATGCCGCCAGCCGTGGCGCAGGCACCGATGGTCACCAGCGTTCGCGAGCGCCGGCGCACGCTCTGGATACGCTCGGCATCGTGGGCGGTGGTGATGGACCCCTCCACCAGGGACAGATCGTAAATACCGCGAATACTGCCGCGGGTGGCCTCCGGGAAATAGGCGATATCGACTGCCCCGGCGACCTGCAGCAATTCATCCTCACAATCCAGCAAGCTCAGTTGGCAGCCATCGCACGACGCAAACTTCCAGACGCCAAGGCGTGGCTTGTGATCCGGGCGCGCCATGTCAAAACTCCTTGAGGTTCAGTAATCCGCGGACCCGATCAAACGACAGCACCGGACCGTCCTTACAGACAAACGTCGCTCCAAACTGGCAATGGCCACAATGCCCGAGCGCGCATTTCATGTTTCGCTCCATGGACAGATAAATCGCCCCATCCTCAACACCGGCACCCCGCAGCGCGTTGACCGTGAAGCGCATCATGATTTCCGGGCCACACACCATCGCCAGGGTGTCTTCAGGGTCGAAGCCCAGCGTCGGCACCAGAGCCGGAACCACACCGACCATGCCCTGCCAGTCACTGTCGGCGTGGTCCACGGTAATATAGACTTCAATATCCGGACGCTTGCTCCATGCCTCCAGTTGAGCGGAATAGAGGATATCGCCGGGACTGCGTGTACCGTAAAGCAGGATAACCCGACCGTACCTCTCCCGATGGCGCAACACGTGATAAATGGCCGGTCGCAAGGGTGCCAATCCCAGCCCGCCGGCCACAATCAGCAAATCCGCACCCTCGCCTTCCGTTATCGGCCATCCGACACCGAACGGGCCACGCAGGCCAACGGTGTCCCTCGGTTTCAGGGCCGCCAGCTTCCTGGAGACCGGGCCCACCGCCCGCACGGTATGAACCAGCGTCTCTGTCTGTCCGGTGTCACCACTCAGGCTGATGGACACCTCGCCCACACCGAACACATAGAGCATATTGAACTGGCCCGGCAAACAGGGCCGGTTGCCGGCCGGTCCCGGCTCCAGTTCCAGTGTCCAGATGGTTTCCAGTTCCTGCTGTCGGCGCAGAACCCGAATCGGTTCGGGTACCATCAGATCGTCTGAAATCACTCGGGCTGCTCCGGAGTACCATAAACATCCAGAACCTGCATTTGTGTCGCGTGAAGCCGACTGGTCAGAATCGGCAGCAATCGTTTCAGGACTTCGTAGCCCAGAGCCGGATCATCATCGCACTTCTTCCTCAGGCAGTGGGCGTCCATCGCGATGGCACGGGTCAGCGTGATGGCGCGTGCATCGTAGGCCCAGTGATAGGGGGGCAGAACCCAGGACACCCCCGCCAGGTCGCCTTCATGGAGCGTCTGAAAACAGACCGACGGTTTTCCCGGCACCGCGATTTCCAGAGCCACCTGACCATAGCGGATGAGGTGCAGGTGATCGGCGTCTGTGCCTTCGCGAAACAGGTATTCCCCCGGATTGAACCGAACATTGCGGGCACACCCGCTGACCAGATTGCAGAAATCGCTATCCAGATCCTTGAAGAACGGATGCTCGCACACGATCCGGGCAATGTTTTTCATTGCCTTTCTCCCGATGAAACATCATCGTGAATGGCGCGAACCTCCTCCGTGATATCGATGCCCACCGGGCACCAGGTGATGCAGCGACCGCAACCGACACAGCCTGAGGTGCCGAACTGATCCACCCAGGTAGCGAGTTTGTGGGTCATCCACTGACGGTAGCGGGACCGGGTCGAGTTGCGAACACTGCCGCCGTGAATATAGGAAAAATCCGACGTGAAACACGAGTCCCAGCGCCGGCTGCGTTCCGCGCTGGCGCCTTCCAGATCCGAGGTGTCTTCAACCGTGGTGCAGAAGCACGTCGGGCAAACCATGGTGCAGTTCGCGCAGCTCAAACACCGGTCGGCAACGTCGGCCCAGCGCGGATGCTCCAGATTATCCATCAGTAAGGCGGGGATGGCGGTTTGCGGCATACTCCGGCCCATCTGACTGCGGGTTTTCTCCACCACAGCGGTGGCGGCGGCCTGGTGGGCATCTGTCGCGGGTTTGCGGGGCAATTCGGCGAGAATCGCCGCCCCCTGTTCGGAGCCCGACCGGATAAGGAAAAGGTGGCTGTCGTCGCCCAGAAGCTCGGTGAGGGCAAGATCGTACCCGTCCCTGACGTCGGGCCCGGTATCCATGGAGTCACAGAAACAGGTGCCGCCAGCCTCTGAGCAGTTGATCGCCACCATAAAAGCCTGCTCCCGACGTGACCGGTAATGAGGGTCGGCATAGTCGTCCCCCAGCAACACACGATCCTGGATGCCGATCGCCGCCAGCTCACAGGCGCGCACCCCGAAGAACGCATATCGAGGCGGATCATCCCGGGCAGGAACAAAGCGGAGTTCGCCGCCGTTGCGAGTCGCCTGCCACAAGGACACCTTCGGTGGGTGAAGAAAACGTTTCCAGCTATGGGGCCCCACGGCATAACCGAACAACGCCTCATCCGAACGCCGCTTCAACCGGTAGTGACCACCATCCTGCTCATCCGTCCAACCGGCGGGAAGCTCCCCGGTACGGGCGAGCTCATCGTACACAATGGCCTGGTCCCGAACGGTTGGCCCAAAAACCGTATACCCGCGCTCAGCCAATGCATCCAGCAAACACTGCAAGCCGTCCCGCGTGATGACAGAGGCATCGTCAAAGTTGTCCATGAGGAGACCTTCCGTGATTGGCAATCAGAAAATAAGGAATCAACTGATTGCTCACGACAAGCTTTAGCAAGTCCAGGGATTTTGTCAAAGGTGGAATGGGGGGTGGGTAAAGTGACTGAAATTCTTTGCGTTGGCGATAACTCATGCGCGCGGCCTGACCGGTTGCCTTGCGTTGATTTCTTGTGACCTTGTGGGGGCTCTGCTAGCTTGAAACTAGAAGTTGTCGAACAACAACGATTACTCAAGCCGTAGTTCAAGGCCATTCAAGGAGAGTGTTATGCAAGACCTCAAAGGCAAGGTTGCCATCGTCACCGGTGCCTCTCGCGGCATCGGTCGGCACATAGCCCTTCAGCTCGCCCAGCGCGGCGCCGACGTCGCCATCAACTACCGCTCGCGTCAGCCCGAGGCAGACGAGGTCGTCAAGGAAATTGAGGCGACCGGTGTCCGGGCGCTGGCCATCCAGGCTGATCTTTCCCAGATGCCCGCGGCCCGGAGCCTGATACGTCAGGTCCATGACCAGTGGGGGCGCATCGACATCCTGGTGAACAACGCCGGCATCACCAAAGACAAGTCCATGAAGAAGCTCACCGACGATGACTGGAACGACGTCCTCGATACCAACCTGGGAAGCGTCTACGCAACCTGCTCCGAAGTACTGAACATCATGATGGACCAGAAGTACGGTCGCATCATCAACATCACCTCCTTCGTCGGCCAGGCCGGCAACTTCGGGCAGGCCAACTACGCGGCCAGCAAGGGCGGTATCATTGCGTTTACCAAGACCCTGGCACTGGAAATGGCCAGGTACAATATCACCGTCAATGCCATTGCCCCGGGCTTTACCGAAACCGAAATGCTCGCCCAGGTGCCCGAGAATATCCGCCAACAAATCATTGCCCGCGTGCCGATGGGCCGTTTTGGTCAACCCGAGGAAATCGCCCGCGCGGTGGTGTTCCTGGCAGCGGAAGGGGACTACATCACCGGCCAGCAAATCAACGTTAACGGCGGCGTGTACATGTAGCACCGCCAGCTGGAGAGTGTGACCATGGCTGACAAACCGATTAAGACCAGCCCCCCGCCGGAATTCGAGCCCAACGTCGTGCGCCAGTCGCTGGTACGGGCGGGTGTGCATGGCGGCCATCTGCTGAAGCGTTCTATCCTGCGCCGGTTGAGCCGGGGCAATCCCAACCCGGTCAGCGTCAAAAGCATGGCCAAACCCTTTGTTTCCCTGTCCGGCAGGCTCGCAACCCAGCCGGACACCCTGATCCTGGCCCAGATGCGCCTTCTCAAGAACAGCACCCGGTTCTGCTCGGGCCTGCTGGCCAGCAGCTTAAGCAACAAGCCACTGGCCGTGGCGGAGCCGGAGCCGGGCGACGGGCGCTTTCGCGACCAGGCCTGGAATGAGGTCATGGCGTTTAATGTCATCAAGCAGGCGTACCTGCTGTCGAATCGCTGGATCATGGACACCCTAGATGATGTCCGCGGCCTGGACGACCACACCAGACGCAAGCTGCGATTTTTCACCGGCCAGATGACCGACGCCCTGGCCCCGAGCAATTTCATCCTGAGCAATCCCGAGGTGCTGCGGGCGACAATCCAGACCCGGGGCAGGAACCTGCTGCGCGGACTGGCCAACCTGTTGCGCGATCTGGATGAGGGCGCCGGCCCCATGCCCTTTCGCATGTCCGACCCGGACGCCTTTACGGTTGGAGACAATCTGGCCAACACGCCGGGTGACATTATTTTCCAGAACGAACTGATGCAGCTCATCCAGTACCGGCCAACCACCGACACCGTGCACCGTCGGCCGCTGCTGGTGATACCGCCGTGGATCAACAAGTACTACATTCTCGATCTGGGTGAGAAAAAGTCGTTCATCCGCTATTGGGTCGAGCAGGGCCACACCGTGTTCGTGGTCTCCTGGGTGAATCCCGGGCCGGAACTGGCGCATAAGAGTTTTGAAGACTACATGCTCGAAGGCCCCATCGCCGCCATGAACGCCATTGAACAAGCCACCGGTGAGCGTGAACTGAATACGGTCGGCTACTGCATTGGCGGCACCCTGCTCGGCTGTACCCTCGCCTGGCTGGCCGCCCGGGGCGACGACCGGGTCAAGAGCGCCACCTTCCTCAACAGCCTGTTGGACTTCTCGGAGGTCGGCGATCTGGAAGTGTTCATTGATGAGGACGCCATTGGCAAGCTCGAAAAAGCCATGAACAAACAGGGCTATCTCGAGGGTGCCTCCATGGCGACCGCCTTCAACATGCTGCGGGCCAACAGCCTGATATGGTCCTTCTTCGTCAACAACTACCTGCTGGGGCGTGATACCGCCCCCTTCGACCTGTTGTACTGGAACGCGGATGCCACCCGCATGCCGGCGACCATGCACAGTTTCTACCTGCGCAACATGTACCTGCACAACCGGCTGCGTGAGCCCGGTGGTATTGAACTGGCGGGCACCCCGATCGATCTGGGGAAAGTCAAGGTGCCGAGTTACTTTGCATCGGCCATCGAGGATCACATCGCCCCCTGGATTTCCTCTTATCGCGGCTCACGCTATCTGGGCGGCCCGGTGCGTTTTGTCCTCGGCGGCTCGGGGCACATCGCTGGGATCATCAATCCGCCGGACCGGAAAAAGTACGGCTATCGCGTCAACGAGGACAGCGACCTGGATCCGGATGCCTGGCTTCAGGGTGCCAAACAGTTCGAAGGTTCCTGGTGGCCCGACTGGGTCGCCTGGGCTGAACAGTTTGGCGGTGGCGAAGTGAAGGCCCGTACTGCCGCGGAAGGGAATCTGCCGGTAATCGAGCCGGCGCCCGGCGCCTATGTGCGGAACCAGCCGGCGTCACCGACTCCGGTTGTGCAAAAGCCCCGACAACCTCCGCGTCGAAAAACAGCGCCACGCAAACGGACAACGGCACGTACGAAAGTCACCCAGTGAGACCTGTTACAGAAATGAACAGGGTATGTCAGATAAACTTACACATGTCTTCTCATAAGCAGGACTGAAAGATGAAAGCACATTGAAATAACAACAAAAATATCGAACTGGCATCTCAATTGCTAAGTACTCCCGGCTATCAAAACTACGCAGTTGAGGAAAGTACCCCATGTCATTGTTCAGCCGTATCGCCGTTCTCAGCACTCTCAGTGTTTCTCTTTTCATCGCAGCACCGGCCAGTGCCAACCTTATTGTGAATGGCAGTTTTGAAGATCCGGATGTAGCTTCTGGTGCCTGGCAGGCCTTTGACGCCAGTGCAGTAGCTGGCTGGGATGGCAGCCGTATCGAAATCTGGGACAACTTCAACAGCGAAACCGCCTACCAAGGCGATCAGTTTGCCGAACTGAATTCCGATCCTGGCACCGGCACTGCGTTTAGCATTTTCCAGGATATTGCCACTGATATCGGCCAGGCCTACGACATGAGCTTTGCCTATCAGGCCCGACGCAGCATCACCGAAGAGTTCGCGTTCTCCGTCACTCCGGACGGAGGTGCGGCCATGTCCTGGCTGCTCTCCGACCACACGACCAATGGCTGGAGCGTCTTCTCCGACTCCTTCGTAGCCACTGCAATCAACACTCGCATCATGTTCACCTCGGTGGTTCCCGAGACTGGCACCGTTGGTAACTTTCTGGATGATGTAAAAGTAACCGTAGCAGTACCCGAGCCAGGAACACTTGCTCTGTTTAGTTTGGGGCTTCTGGGGCTGGGAATGGCGCGCCGCCGCGGCTAACATCCAAACCTTGCGTGTTAAAAGGCCGCATCTTGCGGTCTTTTTTTGTTTTGCCTTCCGCAATAATCATGGATGATTAGGCGCGCTCTCTATCACGTGCCACCATAACGACATCGCCCTCCTGATGAACCAGGGGTAGATGCCGCATACATGTAAACAATATCGACACGACTGTTTCAAATCTGAAACAGACGGCGTGCGAGGAGTAAACAGTTTCACCAACAGAATCTCTGTTGAGCACCCTCGGAAGCAACCCGGGCAATCTCGCTTCACATCGTCCGGCAACGCATTGAGCTTGCTGTGGGTACGCTGTTCGGTCAACGGCTCAAAATACCGATCATCCACTCGCTCGCCATACCACGACGATCTCTCTACCGGATCAAACCCTTCACCATAGAGATCGTCTATCTCCACCTCATCGGCCGACGAGTTTCCGACATTTTCCAAGCGATCTATGGCGAACGGCAACAGCGGCAAAAAACACGGTGCCCGAGCTTACAACGCAGCTGTGGCTGTTGACGCACCCGAACTTGAGGAGGGTAGCGCGGATACGGAGGTTTATGGACGAGGTAGGGGCGATGTTCGGCCCGATCATGGTGGCCTGGTTTCTGACCCTGGCAGCGCTGGGGATGAACAGCATTTTCGAGCAGGCGGCCGCCTATGGTGCGAGTGTGAATGCCACCATGCTTGTGACCACGATTCTGGCCTTCAATGTGGCCCGCGCCGACTCAAGCTGTAGAGCCGGCACTGCATGGTAATAAAGTCGGTAACTATTAAAATCTGGCTCGCACCAAGAGTTCCCATGTTTGGCGCTCAAGATTCGCTTTTCAAAAGCACAAAATGCTCAATCAAACGAATCATCAGCGTCTTCTGATCCGGAAGGCTTTCCGCCACCAGCAGGGCCAATGCCACTAGGGTATTGTCATTAATCAGTTGTTCCACTGGCCGTCCAAGTAAAGCTTCGTTACGGCGCAGGTACCACAAAAACAGAAACGAACCGCAGCGTTTGTTGCCGTCCGCCAACGGGTGATTTTTGATCACAAAGTAAAGCAGGTGTGCGGCCCGGCTGGCCACGTTCGGGTAAAACAGCTCCGTGGCTTCGCCTTTGGCAATCAGAGTATGTTTGAGCTTACCAATGGCCTTCAGTGCCTCATCCAGCTCCAGCTGCTGCATGTCCGGTTGATTGATGCCAATCTCGGCCAGCTGCTGCTCATCGTAGCCCTGCAACAGACTCCAGGAGCGGGCATAATCGCTGATCACCCGGGCGACCGCTTCGCCTTCATTGGATACCAGACCCTGATTAGTGAGGGTGCGGCTTAGCAGGTTAACAGCCTGCTCGAACTCGATGCCTCGCTCGGCCAGCCGACGCTGGTTGAGGGTATGACCCTTAACTAAATGGTCTTTCAGAACTTGAGTCGCCCACTGGCGAAATTGGGTTGCGCGTTTAGAACTGACTCGATAACCCACGGAAATAATGGCATCCAGATTGTAATGCTTGATACGGCGTCGAACCTGGCGATTGCCTTCCTGGCGAACTACCGAGAAATCCTCGGTAGTTCGATCTTCCTCAAGCTCGCCTTCTGCATAGACATTCTTCAGGTGTAAACCGACGTTATCAGTGGAGGTATCAAATAGGGAAGACATCTGGTTTTGGTTTAACCAGACTGTCTCCTGATCCAGCGCCACTTCAAGTTGTGCCTGGCCATCTGCGGATTTGAAGATTCGTACCTGTTGCTCAGCCATTCCGTTTTCCCATGATCAATTGCTCAGCCTCTTCCAGCTTGCGCAGTGCTTTTCAACATTTCAAGCAGCCCAGCTCTCCGAGTTACCAACTTTATTATGTTGTTACCGACTTTATTACGATCCCACACCAACTGTGTTCGGTGACAAATACAAGCAGTGGAACGCCGCCTTTGATGCCGGCTACTGCGCCGCCATGGGCACGCCCTACATTACGCTCCACAACGACGACATCGTTCACCCCCTTAAGGAGGTGGACGCGGCGGCTATAGCCTGGGCGCAGACACCGGAGGAAATCGTTGAGGTGTTGAAGTACGTCACCACAGCGAAGTAAGTTGGTACCGGCGTGTCGCATGTTTGATAGCGAACGCGCCTTCAGGGCTTCCGGCCGGAAGTTCTGCGGCACCCGGTAAAGCCACGCAGGCCTGATGTTTCGCATCAGGCTTTGCCACGTTTTCTCCGTTTGATGCCTCGCTCACCTTTAAACTCATCGATCGCGGTAAATCACCTGTTGTAGATCACAGGCATTCGCCCTTTCCACTGCTGCCATGTCTCGTCGCTTGAAATCAGCTCCGCCATGAAGTGCGCAACGTTGATCCGACTCGTTTTGCCGGCATTGAAAATCGCACTGCGGGTTGGCGAAGGAACCACGTCATAGGTCGTTGCCTGATCTTCATCAATCAGGGTGTCTGGTCGGACAGCCACCCACTCAAGGGCCGGATCGTCAGCGGTGACCTGTTTCGACAGATACTCCGCAGCCTTTTCATTGTCTGCATGGGGCGGAACAAGCACGCGAATCAGTCCAACCACGCACGCCTCAGCAAATGACGGAGATTCCTCGGGGTGGCTATTGCCCGCGGTATTCATCAACACCACTCGGACCGTTGTCGATGGCCGGGACGCCCGGATGGCCTCGCACAATCGCCGAAGCGTATCGGTCACCAACCACCGCGGCGAACCATACATCCCCTTGAAGGTCAGGTTGTGGCCAAGACACGATGCGACCGCCGAGCAGCCGTCAACGTGCTGCCGTATCTGGTCATCACTGAAATCCAGGATACTCCCATGAATGACCGACAAGGCCGGGTGGTCTATCAGCGCTTGCGGCAGTTTCTCGGGAGCTCGAGCAACCGCTCGAACCGGATTGCCAAGCTCAAGCAGCTGTTCCACCAACAACCGTCCTGTCGCACCAGTGGCGCCCACCACCAAAACCGTCATTGCGTACTCTCCATTGTTTGCCAACACCGATCCACGAACCTGTGGCCTCCCAAATCGATTCGCTATATCCGGATAACGAAATCGTCGTAATCGAACCGCACTTTTGGCAAGCCAGCGCTGCGGTCTCCCGCGCTTCTGCGCCCCAGAGCCACAATGGCGGAGGTTTCCAGCTCATGGTGGGCCAATCCCAGTACCTGATCAAAAGCCCGCGAATCAATGCCGGTCATTGGGCAACTGTCGATTTCCAACACAGCAGCCGTCGTTAGCAGGGTACCAAGCCCAATGTACGCTTGCTGGTGTGCCCATTCCCTTTTTTCCGTCCGGGATTTCGAGGCCAAAGCTTGCTTCATATGGCCAGCGTAGCCCGCGATATCCTGGTAGGGAATCTCTCTGACCTTCATGCACTGGTTTACGTAGCGATCCACCGTTTGATCGCCGATGCGTGTGTCGGTAGCAAACACAATCAAATGGGAGCAGTCCACCACCTTCTGCTGACCGAAGGCGTGCGGCAACAGGTCTCGCCGCACGGCTGCGGATTCGATCATGATCACCTTGTAGGGCTGCAAGCCATAGGACGAGGCGCTTTTGCGAACGGCATCCAGCAGTGTTTCAACGGCCTGGGTGTTCAACTGTTCCGGAGAAAATTCACGGACCGCATAACGCCAGTCCAGAGCGGCATGAATATCCATCACTTGTTCCCCTCATAAGGAATTGCGACCGGCCGCAGCGGCGCTGCGTCCCCACCACGGATCTTCAGTGGCGCACCGATAAACGCAAACTCATACACCCCGTCTTCTGCCAGCTCTTCCAGATTCACCAGCTCCATGATGGTAACGCCTTGCTGGGCCAGCAAATACGTGTGCACGGGTACATAGTTACCGTCGTCCTCCGATGGAAACGCTTCAAAACTCAGGTTGTCCGCGCCCACCGAAAGAGCCTGTTTCTCGTCGGCCAGAAAGCGCGCGGCGGACATGCCCAATCCGGGCGCGTTCTCCATAAACCGGCCGGCCTCCTGGTAATGCCGCATACGCCCTGTCCGGATCAGCACCACATCGCCCAGCGCAATATCGATACCCTGGACACTCAGCGCAAGCTTCAGATCTTCTCTCGTTATCCGGTAGCCCGGCTCCAGCTCTTTCAGGCCTTTGGCAGCGGGAATATCCAGCAGAACCCCTCGGGCAATAATCGGGGGCATTTTCTCAATGCCCGTTTTGTTCCAGCCCCGGTCGCCCAAGTGCTGGTCCGCTGAAAAGTGGTTCCAGATCTTGCCGTTCAGTCCGAAGTGGTTCAGAGCATCAATGTGGGTGCCTGTGTGCGCATACATCGAAAAGGCAGACCCCGTGTAGCTCACGCGGGCATTCATCTCTTCGCCCACAGACAGGGGGTCGTCCACTTCTGTGCCTTTTGGCGTGTGGGTCATCCACATCTGAAAATGCGGGTCGCCCGCCGCCTGCCAGCTGGGCATGCCGATGAAGTACTCAACGCTCAGATCGTAGGTCTTGGCCGGACTCAGGTTTTCCAGCGCGGCTTTTCTTGAATCGGCGGTCATCATGTTCAGACGGCCGATCTCATCGTCAGGCCCCCAGGGGCTCGAGGCTACGTCGGCGGCATTGGCCGCTGCAGGTGCCAGGAACAGGGACAGAATTACGGAATGGAATAATGCGGTATGACGCTTCATAGAGTTGTCCTCCTTCAGGTTGGAGTCTTCACTCTATGAAATCGCTTAGAACGGTTAAACGGACGAAATAGAACTATAGTATTTCCAAAAAGGAAATAATCATTGCAGCAAATTGATCAGTCCGGGTCAGGGGCGCCCTATTCCCAATAGGGTTTGTCTCCCAAATACTGATCCAGATGCTCCAGCAGAAGCCTGACTTTCGTCGGCTGTTTACGCCCCGGTGGGAAAAGCGCAAAAACGGTATAAGGCTTCGGAGGGAAGTCCTGAAGCAGCGGAATTAGCGATCCGCTATCTAGCCCGAACATTTCATAAACACCCCAAGCAGCAGCCACGAAATTTTCTCGGTTAGCCCATTACGCCCAGATATGAGAATTATTAGTAGTATGCGCGCCAATGTCGCTCTGATGTCATCCAGTCACCGGCCTTAAGTGT
>NZ_JBSXNZ010000059.1:0-26325 GCF_056857895.1 Marinobacter sp. B-21 | reverse complement strand
CATCTCAAACAGTGGAAGCGGGGCAGGACCATTTACCGGGAACTGCTGCGCCTTGGCGCGAGTCCCTGGGTTGCGGAATCAGTGGCGGCCCTGAGCCGTCGCTGGTGGCATAACAGTCGGTCTGCCATTCACAACGTGCTGCCGATTGCCTACTTTGATCGGTTGGGCGTGCCGCGTCTCTCGTGATACCTCAACGTCTCGAACCGCCCGGTGCGGACCCGCTTGCCGGGTGGTGTGGGAGGGGCGGAGTCTAGTGGCTCCCCCCTATCCCGATTACCCTCATATTTTTCATACAGGCACAGGACATTGTGAACCGATGACCGAGGCTCCCGGAAATGGTGCTCCGCGCCCCAGATACATCACCCCGGACGGTGAGCGGGCACTGCGTGACGAATTGCAGTACCTGTGGAAGGTGAAGCGGCCGGAAGTGACCCAGGCAGTGAGAGAAGCCGCTGCCCTTGGCGATCGTTCCGAGAATGCTGAATACATCTACGGCAAGAAGCAGTTACGGGAAATCGACCGCCGGGTTCGCTTTTTGGGCAAGCGACTGGAAGAGCTCACCGTTGTGGACCGGTTGCCGGATGATCGCAACAAGGTATTTTTCGGCGCCTGGGTGACAGTGGAAGATGAGGATGGCGACGAGCAGACCTATCGGTTGGTAGGGGCGGATGAATTTGATCTGGATAAAGGCTATCTGAGCATCAACTCGCCGATGGCCCGGGCCCTGATCGGCAAGCGCCTTGATGATGAGGTGAGTGTCCGCACCCCGGAGGGCTGGAAATCGGTGTTTGTGGTTGGCATCCGCTATCAGGAGCTCTTGGGCGACAAGTGAAAAGCGTCACAGAATCGTCGCCTGGCCAGGCAATCGGTGTGTTTTGGCGATAGACTGATCAAAAATCGTCACACTGCTTTTTACTGGCAAGGATCTGCCAGCCGGGATTGTCATCATGGGTATGCGTTCGGAATGCGGGAAAACGGAAAGGAATGCCAGTCATTCGCTGGCTTTTGTCGGGTTGGTGACAGCGTTGATGTGTCCGGCCTTTGCCCTGGCCGAGGAAGCGTCATCCGCTGAGAGTGAAGTCAGCGCCTTCCAGTTTGAAGAGCGGTCGACGATTCACACCATTCCGCTTCGTTCCATTGAGGAAGAAGCCTTGGCGAACACGGTGATCGAGGGCGGCCTTACGGTTCCGGCAATGACTGTTCCGCTGAAGCCCTGGGTAGAGGATGATTTCTATCTGGACCGTCTGGGCCTTCGCCCGGGCGACAACCGCACCGACCTGGGCCGCTCCGAGATTCCGGTGGAGTTCCGGTTCAGTAATCCCAAGTCCATACCCGGGCAGACCCATGGCAACAACTATGTGATCCGCCCGGGCGAGAACCGCACCTACGACGCCCTGAACATCAACATGACCGGGCGCTGAAGCTGGTTTCAGGCAGCGGCACAGCCGGTACTGTCCATCGACGCCTTGCCAAGCACATCCTCGTAAAAGAACGCCAGTGCCTGACTGGCCTGGTTGAATCGTGCCCGGGATACCCGGAGGCGATCGCTCAGATAATCCAGAAACAGCTGGCGGTCTTCATTGGCCAGGGCTTCCGGGTTCTTCGGATCGTGGAACAGCACGAATCGGGTGATCCAGTGAAGGTATGTCTGTTCGGAACGCTGATTGAGCTGATGTTTGCGGATGGCGTCCTTGACCCGGCCCACAAGGCCCGGCTGGCTTTGTTCCAGCGCCTCGGTGATGTCCATGAGAAACTCTTCCTGATGAATTGGTATTGTTATAGTGCGCGCATCTTATGACAGTCTTTTGACCGTCGCAAAACTTTTGGGAGGGGATTGATCCCGATCAGGCTCCTGACCGGGATCCGGGGTAGTGCGGCTTACTTTAGTGATTCGAGCTTGTCGATGTACTTCTGCATGGCATCGTCGCCGGACATGCCCTTGAGTTTTTCCCAGGCATCAAACTTGGCACGGCCGACAAAATCCATCATGCCCGGGCGCTTGCCAGACGCATCACCGGCGGTAGCCTGTTTGTAGAGCGCGTAGAATTCCAGTTTCATCTCGTTGGACGGTTTGAAGTCACCCTCGGCGGTCTGGATGTAGTTGACGGCTTCGTCGAAGCGGGTTTTCAGGTCACTCATGTTGATCTCCTTACTGGTTACACTTTGTTCCTGTCAGTTGGGCGAGTATAGCCACAGCCAGGTGGTCCGTCATTGGCTCTACAACCCTGCACGGGCGGCGAAACGGAGGTATTCTGGCAAAAGCTTGCCCGGGCGCACATTCTGGAAGAATACTGGCCAGTTTTTGCTTGAGAAAGGCAAGTGATCTGTGTAGAGTTTTGATCGTTGCGCGCCAGGACGGTGCGTGCAAGGGATTGAAAAATCGCAAATGATTTGCACAGGGAGCAAGCGCATGTCTTCAAAAGACGGTTCCGTCGCGCCGAAAGAGCGCATTAATATCAAGTACGTCCCCGCCACCGGCGATCAGCAGGCTGAAACCGAGCTACCGCTGAAAATGTTCGTGGTTGGCGATTTCAAGGGACACGCCGAAGAAACCCCCATCGAAGATCGCAAGGCCATTTCCGTCGACAAGAACAATTTCCGTTCGGTCATGAAGGAAGCCGGCCTGACCCTTTCCACCACGGTTACCAACAAGCTGGAGGAGGACGCCGACGAATTGCCGGTGAACCTGGAATTCCAGACTCTCGACGACTTCTCCCCGGACAGCGTTGCCCGTCAGGTGCCCGAGCTGAACAAGCTGATTGAACTGCGGGAAGCTCTGGTGGCCCTCAAGGGCCCGCTGGGTAATGTACCGTCGTTTCGGTCCAAACTACAGGAACTGCTGGACAACGATGGCGCCCGGGACAAACTGCTGGCCGAACTGGAACTGGCCACCGACAGCGAGTAATCGAAGCCGGCGGGTAACGCCAGGTTCACAAAACTCTGTTTTCAACACGTACTGAAGGGATGTGGTATGTCTGATACTGCCGTGCAGCAATCTGCTGCCTCCGAATCCGCCGCAGATGCTATTCAATCAGGGGCTGAGGGCTCGTTGCTGGACCAGGTGATGGCCAACAGCCGAATGGCGCCGGCCGATGAGGGTTACGATGTCGCCCGCAAGGGCGTGGCAACGTTTATTGCCAACCTGCTGAAAAGCGATGAGAAAGGCCAGCCGGTCAACAAGGCGCTGGTGGACCAGATGGTGGTTGAACTGGACCGCAAGATCAGCGCCCAGATGGATGAAATCCTGCATGCGCCCAAACTGCAGGAACTGGAGTCCTCCTGGCGTGGCCTGAAGCTGATGGTAGATCGCACCGATTTCCGCGAGAACATCAAGGTGGATATTCTTCACGCCACCAAGACCGAATTGCTGGAAGACTTCGAGTTCGCGCCCGACGTCACCCAGACCGGCTTCTACAAGCATATTTACTCCACCGAATACGGCCAGTTCGGCGGTGAGCCGGTCGGCGCGGTGGTGGGTAACTACGCGTTCACCCCGTCCACGCCAGACATGAAGCTGCTGCAGTATGTCTCTTCCGTAGGCGCCATGGCCCACGCGCCATTCCTGTCCTCCGTGGCACCCTCGTTCTTTGGTGTCGACAGCTACCAGGAATTGCCGGCCATCAAGGAGCTGAAGGCGGTTTTCGAAGGTCCGAAATACGCCAGGTGGCGTTCCCTGCGTGAGTCCGAGGACGCCCGCTATCTGGGCCTGGCATCGCCGCGCTTCCTGCTGCGGGTGCCTTACGACCCCACTGAAAATCCGGTGCGCAGCTTCAACTACAAGGAAGACGTGTCCGCCGACCACGAGCATTACCTGTGGGGCAACACCGCCTACCTGCTGGCCACCCGCCTGACCGAAAGCTTTGCCAGGTATCGCTGGTGCCCGAACATTATTGGCCCGCAAAGTGGCGGTGCGGTGGAAGACCTGCCGGTGCACCTGTTCGAATCCTTCGGCCAGCTCGAAGCCAAGATCCCGACCGAAGTACTGATCACCGACCGTCGCGAATACGAAATGGCCGACGAAGGCTTCATCGCCCTGACCATGCGCAAGGGCAGCGACAACGCGGCCTTCTTCTCCGCCAACTCGGTGCAGAAACCCAAGCAGTTCCCGAACACCAAGGAAGGCAAGGAAGCGGAAACCAACTACAAGCTGGGTACCCAACTGCCTTACATGATGATCGTCAACCGCCTGGCCCACTACATCAAAGTGCTGCAGCGGGAACAGATCGGTTCGTGGAAGGAACGCCAGGACCTGGAGCGGGAACTGAACACCTGGATCCGCCAGTACGTGGCCGACCAGGAAAACCCGCCGGCGGAAGTCCGCAGCCGTCGCCCCCTGCGCGCCGCGCAGGTCACCGTCTCCGACGTGGAAGGCGATCCGGGCTGGTACCAGGTCTCCCTGGCGGTGCGTCCGCATTTCAAGTACATGGGCGCCAACTTCGAACTGTCACTGGTTGGCCGACTGGACAAGGATTAGTCCGTGTTCCATCACCCGGCCAGCGACGGATCGCAGGCCAGCAGCGGCAGCCTGTTCGAACGACTGGAACAGGCCGCCGCGCCGGCCGGTCAGAGCATGGGAGACGTCACCCATGTTGTTGAATCCATCAAACGCCACCTGGTCCGCCTGCTGAACGCCCATCCGGGCAACAGCGCCAGCGTACCGGATCTGGGGTTGCTGGATTTCAACGACGCCACGCTCGGCACCCACGATCTGAGTGTTCAGATCCGCGGCGCGATCCGACAGTGCATCGAGAAGTTTGAACCCAGGGTGAAGCGGGTAGACGTCGTCAATCTTCCCCAAGGGCCTGATCCGCTGCAACTAAGGTTTCAGGTGACGGTGTATCTTCGCGTTGGTTCGGAAGATGATAAGACGACCATTGATTTGTTATTGGACGACAAGCGCTACTACAGAGTGATGTAGATAGTTTGCAGGCAAGGATGAGAGTAGGGGGGTGGGCAGGCTTTCCAAAAGTGTGCGGAGCCAAGGATGGCGGAGCCCAAGCGTCCCATGGATGGGCTTGAAGCGTCTTTTGGAAAGCCTGCCCACCCCCCTACTCGGAGCCAGACTGGTGCAGTAGTTATGAAGTTGAACCGATTCTACAGGGACGAGTTAAGTTTTCTCAGGCTTCAGGGCCGGGAATTCGCGGATGCCCATCCACAGCTGACAAGGTTCCTTTCGGAGCAGAGCACCGATCCGGATGTTGAACGGCTGTTGGAAGGCTTCGCCTTCCTGACCGGCAAGCTCCGTGAAAAAGTTGAGGACGAATTTCCGGAAATCACCCACTCGCTGCTGAACATGCTGTGGCCGAACTACCTGCGGCCGGTGCCCAGCTGCACCATCATGCGCTTTGATCCGCAATTGCACGCCATCAGCGAACACCAGCGGGTGGACCGCCATACCGAGATCAAGAGCCGGCCCCTGGGCGACGCTACCCGCCAGACCCAGTGCCGGTTCCGGACCTGCCGGGCCGTGGACGTGTTTCCGGTGAGCGTGGCCGCGGCCCACGCCGAGCACTCACGGGAAGTGTCCTCGGTAACCCTGGACCTGGCGTTACACACCGATCAGCCGCTGTCATCCCTGGGCATGGACAGCCTGCGCTTTTACCTGGGCGGCGAGAGCCACATTGCGGAAACCCTGTTTCTCTGGCTCAACCACTATCTGGAGCGGATCGAACTGGTGGTGGGTGAATCGGTCTACCGCCTGCCCGCCTCGCTGTTGCAGCCGGTCGGCTTCGGCGATGACGAAGCCTTGCTGCCGTATCCAAAGAATGCCTACCCAGGCTACCGCATTCTGCAGGAATATCTGAGCTTCCCCGAGGCGTTCCGGTTTGTGGACATTCAGGATCTAGGGCGGCGGCTGCCGGCCGTGCAGGCGGACGAAATCAGCCTGCGTTTTCATTTCAGCCGGATACTGCCGCCGGATGCCAAGGTTCGGGAAGACAATTTCCAGCTGTACTGCACGCCGGCGGTGAACCTCTTTACCCACGAAGGCGAACCGGTGGATCTGAACGGCCGGCAGACCGAGTACCGGATTTCACCGTCCAGCCGGTCGCCGGACCATTTTGAGGTGTTCAGCATCGAGCAGGTGGAAGGCTGGCTGGAAGGCCGGTCCGGGCGTGGTGAGCCCCGCATCTACACCGCCTTCGAGAGTTTCCAGCATGAGGTGGAGCGGGATCGGGGCCGTACGGCGTTGTACTACCGGGTTCGGGCGCGGAACAGTGTTCGCGGCGACGGCTTTGATCATTACATGTCGTTCGTCCGGGGTGACGAGTCCGAGTGCCTGAGCCGGCAGGAAGCGATTTCCCTGACACTAACCTGCACCAACCGGCAGTTGCCAAGTCAGCTGGCGGTGGGCGAAATCTGCATGGCAACCGAGAGCACGCCGGCGTTTGCCACCTTCAGTAATATTACCCGGCCCACCGCCACCCTGCGGCCGACCCTCGACGGCAGCCTGTTGTGGACGCTGATATCGAATCTGTCCCTCAACTATCTGTCCATGCTGGATGTGGATGCCCTGCGCACGGTGCTGCGGGTCTACGACTTCCGGGCACTGGTGGACCGGCAGGCGGAGCGGGTGTCCCGGAAGCGCCTGGCCGGTATCACCGGCATCGAGACAAGCCCGGTGGACCGGATGGTGAAAGGGCTGCCCGTGCGGGGCATCCGCTCGGTGCTGAAGCTGGACCAGCAGGCATTTGCTTCAGAGGGTGATCTTTACCTGTTCGGCACGGTTCTCAGCCAGTTCTTTGCCCTTTACGCCAGTATCAACGCATTTCACCAACTGGAAGTGGTGAATACCGACAATCAGGAACGGTACACATGGACGTTACAGCAAGGTCAGCAGCCGCTGATGTAGCCGGGCTGCAACCCGTTCTGGGCAATGCGCGGCGATACAGCTTTTTCCAGCTGGTGGACCTGATTCACCGGCATCATGGCGATGATCTCGAGCGAAACAGCGACGATCAGCCCCGCCAGGAACGGATCCGGTTTTCCGCCTCCGCGGGTCTCGGCTTTCCCGGCAGCGACGTGGTATCGGCACTGTCCCCGGAGCACGAGCACGGGCCTTATCAGATGGAAGTCAGCTTTCTGGGGCTGCACGGTTCCCAGTCGCCGTTGCCGGGATATTATCTGGAGGATCTGGCCTGGGAGGCGGGCCAGAATCTGGGCATCCGCCGCCATTTTCTCGATTTCTTCAACCATCGCCTGGTCACCCTGTTTCACCGGGCGTGGCGCAAGTACCGCTACTACGTTCGGTTTCAGCCCGGCGCCTCGGACGGTTTTTCGGAACTGATCTTTGCCCTGGTGGGCCTCGGCGACAGCCGGTTGCGGGAGGCCACGCCGGTAAACTGGTCCAGAATGCTGGCGTATTCCGGTCTGATGGCGGGCCGCAGCCGCTCGCCAGAGGTGGTGAGTGGCATCGTGGCCCACTGCTTTGATCTGGATGACGTCAGTATTGAGCAATGGGTCTTGCGCAAGGTGGCCATCGCCAGCGATCAACAGACCCGGCTGGGGCAGGCTAACGCCTGCCTGGGCAACGACACGCTGGTGGGATCGGCCATTCGGGACCGCAGTGGCAAGTTCGTGCTCCGGTTGCGGAACCTCAGCCGGCAACGATTCGCGGATTTCCTGCCCAATGGCCAGGATCATCAGCGCCTGGTCAAACTGGTGGAGTTCGCCACGCGGGAGCAACTGGCCTACGACCTGGAACTCCAGATGCGTCCGAAGGATATCCGCCCCATGCAACTGGGTGAGGATGTGTGCCTGGGCTGGAATTCCTTTGTCACCCCCGACAAGGCCCAGCGCCGGCCGGCGGTCCGGATTCAGATACGCCGGTAGATCCGGCAGGGAAGGCACTCATGGAAGAACAACAGGCCGCGGGCCTGAAACTGACCATCACCAATCCGACCGTTGCCGGCGGTGGCGCGACCATCGAGCACTGTTTCAGCGTTCGCGGCGGCTCCATCGGCACGGCCGCCAGCGATACCTGGCGATTGTCGCCCCAGCGAACGGGCGCGGTTCCGGGCCACGCGGAAATCCGGTTTCTGGATGGTGGCTTCTGCCTGATTGATCGCAGTGGCCGGACCTACATCAACAGCGCCAGTCAGCCCGTGGGGCGGGGCCGCCGGGCACGACTGAAGCATGGCGACAGGATAAGTGTCGGGCGCTACCGGCTTCGTGCCGAGCTGGCCGAGGCCGTCTCGGAGACATTCATTGAGAGCGGTGAGACAGAGCAGACCACTCACCTGGTTGATGTGGGCGAGGGGCAACTGGTCCGGGGGTCGGATCCCATGGGCCTGAACGAGAATCCGGAGCCGTTGCAGAAACTCGCTTCGGTAGCCGTGGCGGCCATGAGTGAGGACCCATTGGCGCCCTGGAATGGACAGCCCGGTGAAGAAGAGCCGGATACCGACGCCCTGATGGCCGGCGAGGCCTCCTGGTATGCCGCGGAAAGGAATGTGTCGGATGAGTACCGGGAAAACCGCGACGTGGCGGTCGGCCTACCCGTTCGCAAAGGAGAGAGAGACAGGATGTCTGAGATCACAAAGACGGGTGATCGCCGGGATGCGTCAGATCAGAGCAGCAAACACATCAGTGGTGCCCCCCTGCTGCGGGGCATGGAAGCCGGGCTGGACTTTGCCGACAGCGACGAGATGCGGCTGTTCCTGGAGGAGGCGGGGCAAACCCTGAAGGCCACCATGGAAGGCCTGCTGGCCCTGCACCAGGGCGAAGACAGCCGGCATCAGGCGCTGAGGACCCGTCTGCAACCCATTGAAGACAATCCACTGCGTCTGGGTGAGGATTATGAGGACACGGTACAGACCCTGTTCGCCAGCCACCGCAGCCCGGTTCACCTGTCGGCGCCGGCGGCGGTGCGGGAGAGCCTGCAGAGCCTGAATCATCACCAGCAGGCCACCCGGGAAGCGATCAGCGAAGCACTGGAAGCCATCCTGCATGCCTTTTCGCCGGAGGCCTTGCTACGCCGTTTTCACGGATACCGTCGTGGCCTGCGGGAGAACGAAGACGAAGGCCACTGGGCCTGGGACATGTACCAGCACTATTACCGTGAACTGAAATCCAGTCGTCAGCAGGGATTCGAGCGCCTGTTCCGGGAGGTGTTCGAACAGGCTTACGACCAACACCTGCGCCAACTACAGAGGGAGAACCCGTTGTGAAGACCTGCAAATGGAGTTTGCTGGCCATCGTATTCGTGCTGGCAGGATGCAGTACCCCCTACAACGCGGTCACCAAAACCGCGAAAGTACTCTGGGACCCGGATATCCCAGTGGGGTACGCGGAAGATCTGCCCAGCCGGGTGGGGCTGACCATGGTCGCCGAGCCGGATGTAAACCCGAATGAATCCCTGGCACCCACCCCCATTGCATTTCAGGTCATTGAGATGCGCGACAGCTCCCTGTTGATGGCCGGAGATTTCGACCAGTTGCTGAGTGATCTTGAGTCGTCACTGGGCCAGAACTATGTGGACCACAGCGACTATTCCCTGGTGCCGGGCCAGTTCAAGTTCATTGAGCCCTTTGAAATCGGCAAGGACACCCGTTTTATCGGTGTGATCGCCTTCTACGCCTATCCGAACCTGTCCCAGTGGAAAAAGGTGGTGAAGGTGGATCCGATCGGAGGCCGCTACAACCTGCTGGTGAACCTTCGGGAGCGGGAAGTTCAACTCAAGCATTCGGATGACACCTGATGGCGGTAACCAATCGAGTTGTCTGGAGTGACGGCCTGTTCATCAAGCCTCAACACTTCCAGCAACAGCAGCGGTACCTGGAGCACCAGATCAACGAGCGCGCCCTGGCGATCTCCGATTATCTGTACGGCTTCAGTGACCTGGAACTGAACGCGGAGTATCTGAGTTTCGGCCGGGTCGGTCTGGTGCGGGCATCCGGACTGTTTCCCGATGGCACCCGCTTCAGTCTGCCCCAGGACGATGTGATGCCGGAGCCGATGGAAATCACCGATGCCTCCGTGGCCAATCAGATCGTGTACCTGGCCCTGCCACTGGGCAGTGACAGCCTCGCCGAAGTGGAATGGCCGGACGCCCCGGTGGCGGGCCGGTTCCGTGCCGACTCCCTGGAAATCCGGGATCTGCATTCGGTCGACGGTGATGCCCACACCATCAATGTGGGCCGGGTTGCACCCCGCCTGATGCTGGAGCGGGACGATCGCAGTGCCTATGCGGCCCTGGCCATCGGCCGGATTCTTGAGAAGCGCCCGGACGGCAGCCTGGTGATGGACCCGAACTTCATCCCGACCATGCTGAGTGTGCGAGCGGCACCGAGGCTGCAGCGATTTGTCGGGGAAATGGCGGGCCTGATGCGGGAGCGCGCACGCAATATCGCCGAGCGTGTCGGTGCGCCCGGGCAGGGCGGCGTTGCGGATGTGGCGGATTTCATGTTGCTGCAGATGCTGAACCGGGCCCATCCCAGGTTCATGCACCTGGCCCGACTGCGTCAGCTGCATCCGGAGCGACTGTTCGAAGCCCTGCTTGAGCTGTGTGGCGAGCTGGTGACCTTCACCGATGAGGGGCGCCTGCCGAGGGAGTACCCGGCCTATGATCACGATCTGCCGGAAGACTGTTTTACGCCGCTCATGCAGGTACTGCGACAGTCCCTGAGCACGGTGCTGGAACCACGGGCTCTGGCCATCCAGCTCCAGCAGCGCCAGTACGGCCTGACGGTGGCGCCGGTTCAGGATGCCCAGTTGGTCCAGGGCGCGGAATTCATTCTTGCGGTCAAAGCCGACATGCCGCTGGACGATCTGCGCAAGCAGTTCACCCAGCAGTGCAAGGTGGCCTCGGTCGAGAAAATACGGGACCTCATCAGCTTGCAGCTCCCGGGGATTCCGCTCTCTGCGCTACCGGTTGCACCCCGGCAATTGCCGTATCACGCCGGTTTTGTGTACTTCCGGCTGGACGACCAGAGCCAGGCCTGGCAGATGCTCGACAACGCCAGCGGATTCGCGTTCCACGTGGCCGGCAGTTTCCCGGGCATGGAAATGCAGTTCTGGGCAATCAGGAGCTAAACCATGGCAGATGCACAGGTAATGGATTTACCCGATGGCAGCACGCATCCCGGCCGCAGTGCGTTCAGTGATCTGATGTTTGCCGACAGCCAGGGCCCCGCTGAGGGCAACCGTGAAGGCCAGGTCGATGAACAGTTCCAGCTCAGGGGACTGGAACACAACCGCCTGATTGATGCCGCCACGCCATTGCTGGGCCTGGTTATCCGGATACGCAGACTGGTGGATTATCGCGCCGTGGAAACCCTCTATCAGCAGGTGGTGGATGAGATCGCCGCCATTGACCGGGAACTGGTGGAGCAGGGTTACGACCGGCCGGTCGTTGTGGCCTACCGGTACGTTCTCTGCGCCTTCATTGACGAGGCAGTGCTGGGAACCGACTGGGGCGCCCACAGTGTCTGGTCCCAGCATTCCCTGCTGTCCCGTTTCCACAACGAAACCTGGGGCGGGGAAAAGGTCTTTGCCATCCTCGCCCGGATGGAGCAGGAACCGGCCCGCTACCGCGACATGCTGTCGTTTATCTACCTGTGTCTCTGTCTCGGTTTCGAGGGCCGGTACAAGGTGATGGAGAACGGCCGGGATGAATACGACCAGATTGTCCGCGGCCTTCACGAGCAATTGAAAGCGTTGCGGGAGCAGCAGGATCACGCCCCCCTGGCGGATGCCCGCACCAACGTCACGCCAACCCGTAACCGGCTGCGCAGCGGTTTGCCGGTCTGGGGGATCGCCGGTTTGTTTGTGGCCGCGATGGCCGGGATCTACTCCCTGTATAACATGGCATTGAACGAGCGCATCACGGACGTATTACGCGTATTGGATCAACTACCGAAATAAGGACATCACTGTGATTCGGGTAGAACTGCCGGCGCTGATCGGGCGCCTCAACGAACTGTCACGCCAGGCCCTGGAGGCCTCCGCGGCCCTGTGCATCAGCCGCCAGGGCGCCGAGATTACCCCGGCGCACCTGCTGTTCAAACTGCTGGAAATCCCGTTTTCCGATGTGCGCCAGATTCTGGAGCACACCGGTATCGATCATCTGCAACTGCAGCCAGTCGTGGGCGACAGCCTGAACGGCGAACCGCAAACCGCCGAGGCCTATCCTTCGTTTTCACCACTGCTGGTGGAACTGATGCAGGACGCATGGCTGCTGGCCTCCACCGAACTGGGCCACAGCGAACTGCGCTCAGGCGCCGTGTTCCTGGCCCTGCTGATGAACGCCGACCGCTACCTGATGCCCCGGGTGGCCCAGGCCCTGGTGGAGATCAATCGTGAGCAGTTGCGCAAGCAGTTTGACCGGCTCACCGAGGGCTCCGCGGAGCATCCGGAACTGAACGTGCAAGAGTCCGGAGAACCGGTGGCGAGTGCTGATCTGGACCCGCTCAAACGCTACGCCACCGACTTCACCAGACTGGCCCGGGAAGAAAAACTGGACCCGGTGGTGTGCCGGGACGCCGAGATCGACCAGATGATCGACATCCTCTGCCGCCGCCGCAAGAACAATCCCATCGTGGTGGGGGACGCCGGTGTGGGTAAAAGCGCCGTGGTGGAAGGCCTTGCCCTTCGCATCGTTAACGGCGATGTACCAGACCGCCTGAAACAGGTGGAGCTCTGGACCCTCGATATGGGAGCGCTGCAGGCCGGTGCTTCGGTGAAAGGGGAATTCGAGAAGCGCCTCAAAGGCGTGATCGAAGCGGTCAAAGGCTCCGCCACCCCGATCATCCTGTTTATCGACGAAGCCCACACCCTGATCGGCGCCGGCAACAGCGAAGGCGGCTCCGATGCCGCCAACCTGCTGAAACCGGCCCTGGCACGGGGCGAGCTGCGGACCATCGCCGCCACCACCTGGCGCGAGTACAAGAAATACTTCGAAAAAGACCCGGCCCTGAGCCGCCGTTTCCAGCCGGTCGCCCTGGACGAACCAACCCCGGGTGAAGCCGTTCACATCCTCCGTGGCCTGCGCAGCGTCTACGAACAGGCCCACAAGGTTCTGGTCGCCGACAGCGCCCTGAAAGCCGCCGCCGAACTATCTGCCCGCTACCTGGCCGGCCGGCAGCTCCCGGACAAAGCCATTGACGTACTGGACACCGCCTGCGCCCGGGTCAGCCTGAACCTCAGCACGCCTCCGCGTCGGTTGAGCCACGTGCGCAGCGAGCTGCACCAACTGGCCATGGAGCAGGGCCTGCTTAACCGCGAACACGCCCTGGGCCAGAGCGTTGATAATGAGCGTGAACAGACACTGGACCAGCGCATCGCCGAGCTGACAGCGGAATCGGAAACCCTGGAACAGAGCTGGAACGACCAACGCGTGCTGGTGGCCCGCCTGGTGGAGATCCGTGAACAACTGCTTACCGGTGAAGAGCCTGAAATACAGGATACTGGAGATCAGCCGGCAAAGGGCGATGAGCAATGCCCGGACCTGAAAAGCGAGGCCGGGGCCATTGAGCAGGAACTGGCCGAACTCCAGGCCGACGAACCTCTGGTGCACGCCCGCGTCGATGCCCGCCAGGTGGCCGAAGTCATCGCCGACTGGACCGGCATCCCGGTCAACCGCATGACCGCCGATGAACTGGAAAAAATCACCCACTTGCCGGCGTACCTCCAGACCCACATCAAAGGTCAGGACACCGCCATCGACTGCCTGCACCAGCATCTGCTCACCGCCCGCGCCGACCTGCGCCGGCCCGGCCGCCCCATGGGCGCGTTCCTGCTGGTTGGCCCCAGCGGCGTCGGCAAAACCGAAACCGTGGTGCAACTGGCCGAACTGCTCTACGGCGGCCGCCAGTTCCTCACCACCATCAACATGTCCGAATACCAGGAAAAGCACACCGTCTCCCGCCTGATCGGCTCACCGCCGGGCTACGTCGGCTTCGGCGAAGGCGGCATCCTCACCGAAGCCATCCGCCAGAAACCCTACTCCGTGGTACTGCTCGACGAAGTCGAAAAAGCCCACCCGGACGTCCTCAACCTGTTCTACCAGGCCTTCGACAAGGGCGAACTGGCCGACGGCGAAGGCCGGCTGATCGACTGCAAAAACGTCGTCTTCTTCCTCACCTCCAACCTCGGCTACCAGACCATCGTCAACCACGCCGAGTCCCCGGCCAGCCTGGAACAGGCCCTCTACTCGGAACTGGCCAACTTCTTCAAACCGGCATTACTGGCCCGAATGGAAGTGGTGCCCTTCCTGCCGCTGGGCGAAGACACCCTCAACCGAATCGTCGGCGACAAACTCCATCGGTTGGCGGACCAGATTAAAGCCCGTTACCACGCCGAAGTGGAACTGGAAGAAGGCCTTATCGAAGCCATCCGAAGCCGGGCGACACGAAGTGAAAACGGCGCAAGGATGCTGGAGTCGATCATAGAGGGTGAGTTGCTACCACCGGTTTCATTGGCGTTGCTTGAGAAACTGGCGGCCAGGGAACCGGTAACAAAGGTGACTCTTGGGGTAGATGAGGACCGATTCGTGGGGACCGTTGTTTGAGGCAACTGGGAGGTAGCGGCCCCTGTGGTTCGGCTTTCCAAATACCCTGCGGAGCCATGGATGGCGGAGCGGAGCTTACAGGGACGTATTCACAGCGTGTTTTGGAAAGCCGAACCACAGGGGCCGCGGTCGGCGAAGACTCAACAAAGGGAACAAGAAGAATGGGACGGATGCAGATGGAACTGCACACCGGCATCGACCTGGCGGTGGCACTGATCCGGCAGGACAACCTGCCGGATCTGCTGAAAACCGCCACAAGACAGCTGGAAAACGCCTTCGGCCTGACCCGCTGCTGGGCACTCGAACTCGACCTCAGCGGCCGAACCCTGCACTGCAGCGACCTCGCCGAACCGGGCGAATTCGATTGTGGCGACTTCAGCCACCCCTTTGCCCACGTACTGCAAACCGGCAAAGCCCGGGAACTGACCCGCGTTGCCAGCTACCGCCTCGACCACACCGGCTTCCAGGCACTGTTCGACGCCAGTGACCGCCCCCGATCCCTCTGGCTCGAGCCCCTGACCGGCAATGACGGCCGAACCCTCGGCATACTCGTGCTCTGCCGGGACGAGCCCGACTGGGACGGTATCACCGGCCAGCCCCTGTATTGTGGCCTCCGGCAACTGCTTATCCATCAATGGATTGCCCAGTTGCAGAGCCGTGACCAGGTCTGGCAGCGCCGCCTGCTCAAACGCTCCCTGGATCATCTGCACGACGCCGAAACCGTCCGCAGCCGCTGCGAACAGCTGGCCCGAACCCTGGTAGGCAACTCCGAAGCCATGACCAGACTCCGGGCCCAGATCGTCCGGGCTGCCAGCAGCCAGTTGTCGGTGCTGGTGCAGGGCGAAACCGGTTGTGGCAAAGACGTGGTTGCCCGCGGTATTCACGAGCTGTCCGACCGGGCCGGAGGCCCCATGGTCGTGGTCAACTGTGCTGCCATCCCGGACACCCTGCTGGAAAGTGAACTCTTCGGCCACACCAAAGGCGCGTTTTCCGGTGCCGATCAGGACAAACAGGGGCTTCTGGCCCAGGCGAATGGCGGCACCCTGTTCCTTGATGAAATCGGCGACATGCCCATGGCCCTTCAATCGAAGCTGCTCCGGGTGCTGGAAAGCCGCCAGTTCCGCCCCCTGGGCGCCCGTGAGGAACAGCGTTCGGACTTCCGCCTGGTGGCGGCCACCCACCAACCGTTGCAGGCAGGAATCGAAGGCGGCAGCTTCCGGCGGGACCTGTTTTACCGTCTTAGCCAGTTTCCGCTGCGGGTAACCCCTTTGCGGGAACGCCCCGACGACCTCGAAGCCCTGAGCCGTCACTTCATCCGGCTATATACCGAGCGTGAGGGTAACGGCCCCATGGGCATTTCCAGCCACGCCCTGCACCTGCTGGCCGGTTACGACTTCCCCGGCAACGTCCGGGAGCTGCGCAACATCATTGAGCTGGCCTGCCTGCAGACGCCGGGCGGGGATGATATCCAGCCGGAAGTTCTCAGGCTCAATGATCTGTTTGAAGAACCCGATAGCTGGAGTACCGCACCTTGGGATGCCGGAGGTGGCGCGTCCGTTGAGGGGCCGGCCCTGGACGAGATCCGGGACCTGAAAGCTGCAGCCCAGGCCTTCGAAGCGACGATTATTCGTGAGCGTCTGCGCCAGTACGGTGGCAACCGCGCCCAGGCGGCGGAAAGCCTCGGGCTGCCAAAGCGGACCCTGGCCCACAAATGTCTGAAGTATCGGGTGACGGATTTATGATGTCCCGGAAAGTGCGTTTTCCCGGTCGCGTTCCGGCGGCGCTGGCGTTGGTTTCCCTGCTGTTTTCCCTGCTGTCGCATGCTTCCGCTGACCAGCTTGAGGATGCCCGGTTTTGTACAGGCGAGCCTCAGCGACTTGAACGGCTGGCCTGCTTTGATGACGTTTTCGGTACGCCGCTGGCGGCACCCGGAGCCGATAGCACGGCCCCGGATGCCCGGCGGTCTGAACGCTGGCGACAGGCCTATGCCGGCCTTGATGAGCAAAACGGTGGCTCCGGTGTGATTTACCGGAATACCGGGCGGGCGGCCGGCCAGCTGGTCACGGTTCCGGCTCTGGGCGTGCAGCCTCCCCGGCCTCTGCTGGCCCTGCAGTGCCACAACAACATCACCGAACTCACCCTGATGCTGCCAGAGGCGCTGGACGAGGAACGGGTGCGTCTGGGATTTGGCGGGGCACAGACAGTCTGGCGGGTGCGGGACAACGGTTTCGTACTCAGCGGTGGCCGGGGGCTGCCGGCCATTCGCACCGTGAAGGCCATGATAGCCAGCACAGAGGTTCGCATCGAATCGCCCAACGGTCGCATCCATGGCCTGCTGTTTGATCTGACGGGATACCGCCAGGCGATCGAACCGTTACGCGAGACCTGTGGCTGGTAAACGCAGGCTGAACACAGAAAGTCAGGATAGAAATATGCAGATCATTGAGCAACATCCCTACGTTGAACTGGTTGTCCCGCCACTGCCCGGTGAGTCGGATGTGGGCGAGGCACTCGGAGACGATGCAGCGCTTGAGTATCTGGAAAACGAGATCATGAAGGTGGGCTCGCTGGCCCATACCGACATCGACTGGAGCAAAGTCGAAAGCGCTGCCCTGACCATTCTCTCGGACCGCAGCAAGGATCTGAAGGTGCTGGGCTTTCTGCTGATTGCCCTGCAACGCGGTGGCGACGGTGAACGGTTTGCCCTGTCCCTGTACCTGTTGCACAGGGTTCTGGACGGATGGTGGGAGCAGGCCTGGCCCTACCCCGGGGACAAGGGCAAGCGGGCCCGCAAGATGATGTTCACCCAGATGCTCCAGCGCGCCGGCAAGGGTGTGGATAGCCTGGCGTTCGATGGCAGTGTTGGCGACGGCCGCGAGTTCTGTCTTGATGTTCTGGCCAGGCTGATGGACCAGGCGGCAAGCCGGGAATTGCCGGAGGAGTCACTGTTGGATCTCAAGCGGGCCGTGGAAAAGCTGCCCAGGGTCAATGATGCCACGGCAGCGCCCGAGACCCGTCCGGTAGCATCGCGGGCCAGCCAGGACTCAGACACTGAGACGCGGGATCCAAAACCCGTACAGGCAACGCCTTCCCTGGGTTCGCTCACCCTGGATCCGGGCGACGAGCGGGCAACCCGGCAGAGTCTTCTGAAAGTTGCCGACATGCTTACCGAAACGGGACCGGACCAACCTCTGGGGTATCAGCTTCGCCGGTACGCTATCTGGCAAAACATCACCACGGTGCCGCCAACACGGGACGGTAAGCGGACCGATCTTGCGGCCGTCAGCGCTGATCGTGTGGCTGATTACCGGGAAGCGCTGGAAAAATCTCCGGACCTGGCGTTGTGGCAGCGGATCGAGCAGAGCCTGTCGGTCAGTCCGTTCTGGCTCGATGGGCACTGGTTAAGTGCCCGGGCGGCAGTTGCTCTCGGCCATGCTGCCTGCGCCGAAGCCATTCGTGTTGCCGCAAAAGACTTTGTCGAGCGGCTTGCCCAGTTGCCGGAGCTTACCTTCAACGACGGCACCCCGTTCCTATCCCCGGAAGCTGAAGAATGGCTCTGGTCCGCGCCGGCCACCGGCGGTTCTGCCGGCAGCGCCAATGCCTGGGAACAGGCTTATGACAAGGCCCGGGACCTGGTTGCGCAAAAGGGGCTGGCTGCCGCGATGCAGCTTCTGGAAGACGGGCTGGCGGAGGCCAGGGAGCCAAGAGCCCGTTTCTACTGGCGTCTGGCCAGCGCACGATTGATGAAAGACGCGGGCCTGAAATCCCTCGCCGCGCAGCAGGTTCAGGACCTTCAGGCACAGGTCCGCGGGCTGGCTCTCGAGAACTGGGAGCCCGCCCTGATCAGACAGCTTGAAAAGCTGGGCTGATCCCGGGAACACACCAAGGAATCACAGCAGGAATGGACACCATGTGGAGAAAAGCTTTACTCATCGGTCGCTGGCTTCTGCCATACCTTAAAAACGCAGCCCCGGTCACCCTGACACTGGGCGTTATTGCATTGCTGGTGGCCACCTGGTGGTTGGGACCACGCTGGGAAATGAATGGCGAATTCCCTCTGGCGGCCTGGCAGATGCGGGCCCTGGTAACCCTGGGTGTTGTGCTGGTCGTCGCCATGGTGTGGGGCATGATACTGGCGCGCCGCCTGCGAAAGGTGAACGTTAAACAGGCGGAAGAGCAGAAGGAGCAGGAAGATCCGGTTCTGCCGATGGAGCGCAAACAACAGCGTTTGCTGGACCGCCAGTTGGCGGCCCTGAAAAGCAATCTCCCGGGCCGAAAAGGCATTTACCGGTTGCCATGGTATCTGGTGATGGGCCTTGAAAGCGCTGGCAAGACCAGCCTGATTCAGCGCTCCGGGCAGACGTACACGCTTACCAACGTAACCCGAAACAACCGGGTTGATCGCAACCCCTTCGGCTTCGACTGGTGGATCGGCGATGAGGGCGTGCTTATTGATCCGGATGGTAAGCTGCTGAGCCAGAGTCAAGGCGAGGGCGCTGGCGCGGAGATCCAGCAGCGCCTGTGGAATCATTTCATTGCCTGGCTTGAGCGAAATCGCCCACAACGCCCCCTGAACGGGGTGGTGCTGGCGATTGATCTGGCCAGTCTGAGCGTGGCAGATCCCGGCCAGAGGCAGGACCGGGCAATCCTGTTGCGCACGCGTCTTCGGGAACTGATGGAACAGATCGGTTCGCGCCTGCCCGTTTATGTGACCTTTACCAAGATGGACCTGCTCTATGGCTTTGGTCCGCTGGTGCGAACCCTGAGCAAGCAGGACAAGGAGCAGGCCCTTGGCTTTACCTTCAGCCTCGGAGGTCAGCCGGCTAATGACGACTGGCTGAACCAGTTTGGCGACGGATACACAGCCATGGTTGAGCGGCTCACTGATCGCCTGCCGGATGTCCTGGCCAATACCCGGGACGCCGAGGAACGGGCGGCGGCTTACTCCTTTACCCGCCAACTGGCCGGACTGAAGCCGGTACTGGAGCATTTCCTGACCGACCTGTTGTCCGCGGATGTGTTCTCGACGCCGGCGATGGTTCGCGGCACCTATTTTACATCTGTGTTGCAGGAGGGCGTGCCGGAGGATGCGTTTGTATCAGCGGCTGCTGCCAACTACCAGATAGCTGGCCCCATCCAACCTGCCCAGAGGGCGGGGCAGTCAGCCAACCTGTTCACCCGGGCACTGTTTCCGGAGATCATCTATCCGGAGGCCGGCCTTGCCGGTGATAACCGAAGGGTGGTTCAGACCCGGCAACGCAGGCTGGCCGTGGCCGCAGTGGTGGCAGTATTTGCCGGCGCGGGCCTGACCGCCGGCTGGCAGCATTTCTTTATCAGGAATGCGGAGGCTGCCACTGCCGTTGAAACCCGTATCCGGGGGTTCATCGACAACTGGCAACCGGTGGGGCTTGAACCGGACAACACTGGCCGGAACCTGCTTGGCCCGCTGGACGAGCTTCGCGAGGCGACCCTGGCTTTTGGTGATCATCGCCGGAAGTGGCCGCTGCTCAGCGACATGGGTCTTTACCGTGGCCACGAGGTCGGGCCGGAAGTGGAGGCATCCTACCTGGATATGCTGGCTTACCAGTATTTGCCGGCGCTGATGTTTGGTGTGATGGCTGAAATGGGCCGGGCACCGGACAATAGCACTGAGCGCCTGGAGCACCTGCGGGTGCTGCGCATGCTTTACGACGCCAGTGGTCGCCGGGACGATATCGTGACCCGCTACATGCAGGACTACTGGCAGCACGCGTTCCCCGGCCAGAGTGAATTGCAGCAGCGGTTACTGGGTCACCTGGACTATGCCATGGCCCATACCGACCTGGCACAGCTGACCCGCCAGGGCGATGCCGTCGCCGACATGACCCTGGCGCCGTTCCGCAGCAGCGTTCAATGGGCACAACACGAGCTTGGCCGGATTGCCACGCCAGACCGGGTCTACCGGGATCTGGAAGCCGAAGCGGAACGGGAATTCCGGGCTCCGCTGGAACTGGCCCGGGCATCCGGGCCGGCATTCAGCACGGTGTTCACCCGGGTGGATGAGTATGGCGAGCCGGCCGACTCCGGGCCAGTGGTGGATGACGATCCCCTGATCATCCCCGCGTTGCTGACCCGGGCGGGGCTGGAAAAGTGGTTCCTGCGCAAGTCCGGCTCGGTAACGGATCTGGCCCTGGTGGATGCCTGGGTGCTGGGCCGCCGGGACAACGTCGATTTCAGCAAGGCGGACGAAGCCGAACTGCTGGCCAGTTTGCAGACCCTCTATGCAGAGCACTATGCCGAGGCCTGGCGCATGGCACTCAGCCGCATCAATATTCAGCGGTTTGAGGACCTGAACCACGGCGTACGCATTCTTGAGAGCCTGACCAGCGGCCACAAACCCCTGGCAAACCTGCTTGGGCAGGTTCGCCTCAACACGCGCCTTGTTCCCTCGGCTGAAGGGGAGAATGCTGCGGCCCGGGAGCTTCTGGAGCAGTCGCCCCATTTTCGCATGTTGCAGGACATTGAGCGGCAGTTTGCGGACCTCAACCAGTTGACCCGGAACAATGGCGATCAGCCAACCGGGCTCGAACAGGTCATGATGGTGGTCGGTGAGCTGCACGAATACATGCGCAACATCCAGGAAGCGCCAGACAAGGGCAAGGCCGCCCTCGCCGCTGCCCGGGCCCGAATGGGCCTGCAGGGCGCCGATCCGATCTTCACCCTGCAGCGCATGGCCGGCAACCAGCCGGAGCCCCTGAACCGGCTTCTGAGCCGGCTGGCCACGGAAAGCTGGCGGGTGGTTCTGGACCAGGCCGTGGCACAGCTGGAGCGTGAGTGGTACCGCGAGGTATACCAGCCCTTCCAGCAGAACCTGGCACGCCATTATCCGTTCAACCCTGATTCCGGGCGTGATGTCGCGCTGCAGGACTTTGAGCAGTTCTTTGCCCCGGGCGGGGCACTGGACACCTTTTATCAGGACAACCTGAAACTGTTCCTCGAGGATCACCCCGAACAGGTGGGCGATGCCCGGCGTGCCGGACTGGTGCGCCGTGAGGTACTGGCCTCCCTGGAAAACGCAGACCGGATCCGCAGGGCCTACTTCACCGGCGGTGGCGCCCTGGATGTGGAGTTCGCGTTGGAGCCTCTCAATCTCTCATCCAACAAGCGCCGCAGTGTGGTCAACGTGGATGGACAGCTGGTGGAGTTCAGCCACGGCCCGCGCCAGAGTATTCCGCTGGTCTGGCCCAATACCCTCCGGGACTCTGTGGAGAGCCGCATTACCCTGGTTCCGGTCCAGGTCAACCGTTCGCCCCGCAGCCTCTCGGAGAGCGGCCCCTGGGCGCTGTTCCGCCTGCTCGATAAAGCCGACATTACCGGCGTGAGCAGCAGCGCGGTGGATGTCCGGTTCCGGGTCGACGACGGCGAGATGCGCTATCGCCTCCATGCCGCCAGCAACACCAACCCGTTCACACAGCAACTGCTGGCGGGGTACCGTATACCCCGCAGCCTGTATTAGACTATCCAGGCCCAGGTGATGGCAGGATGTTGTCACCGGGCCTCAGGAAAATCCTCACTCTTCAGGGACCGAAGACATGCCCCAGGCAAGCGGACTGCAGTTTACCGCCACCATTGGCGAATTCCCCTCTGATCACTTTTCCGTTGTTGGCTTTGCGCTGACAGAACGGCTGTCCGAGCTGTTCCAGGGCCGCCTTGACCTGGCCAGTACCGATCCGTCCGTTGGCGCGTCCGACGTGCTGGAGCAACCGGTGGATCTGGTGATCTGGCGGGACGGGGCACCGCTGCGGCGCTTCACCGGTGTGGTCAGCGAATTTGCCCGCGGCGATTCCGGCCACCGGCGCACCCGCTACCAACTGGTTATTCTGCCGCCGCTCTGGCGCCTGGAACTGATGCACAACAGCCGCATTTTCCAGAACCAGGGCACGGACGTGATCGTGCGCACCCTGCTCGAGGAGCGGGGGATCGTCGACACTATCTTTGATCTCAAACGCAGGCCCCAGGAGCGGGAATACTGCGTCCAGCATCGGGAAAGCGATCTGGCCTTTGTCGAACGACTGGCTGCTGAGGAAGGGTGGCACTATCGCTACCAACACGGCAGCCTGGATGGTCAGGAACCACCTGCCCTGATTTTTGCCGATCACCATGGTGACGCGCCACGGCTGGAGGCTGTGCCATACAACGGAAAAGCAGGGGGCAATACCCGAACGCCTTGTATTTTCCGTTTCGCGTACCGAGAGCGGGTGCGTCCTGCTTCGGTCGCCATGAAGGATTACACCTTCAAAAACCCGGCCTACGCCCTGATGCATGAACCGTCCGGCGACCAGCTCGTCCACCGGGAGGATTACCAGCACTACGACTACCCCGGCCGATTCAAACAGGACGCCAGCGGCCGGCCTTTCACCGAAGCGAGGCTGGAGGCACTGCGCAGCGACGCCAGCACCGCCCGTGGTGAAAGCAATCGCCCGGATTTTGCGCCTGGCGCCAGGGTCCTGCTGACCGACCATGACAGCGAAACCTTGAACCGGGACTGGCTGCTCATGGCGATCACCCATACCGGCTCACAGCCCCAGGCCCTTGAAGAAGAGGCTGGCCGCGAACCGACAACCTACGGCAATCACTTCAACGCCATTCCGGCGGACCGCGTCTGGCGGCCACTGTGTGAACACAAACCCCTGATGGATGGGCCCCAGATGGCCATGGTCACCGGCCCGGAAGGCGAAGAAATCCATTGCGACCAGTTCGGCCGGGTGAAAGTAAGGTTCCCCTGGGATCGCTACGCAAAAAATGACGAACACAGCAGTGCCTGGCTCAGGGTCAGCCAGGGTTGGGCCGGCGGCCAGTATGGCTTCATGGCCCTGCCCAGAATCGGCCACGAAGTGATTGTTTCTTTCCTGGACGGCGACCCGGACCAGCCCATCATCACGGGGCACACCTACCACGCCACCAACACACCGCCCTACGCGCTGCCGGAACACAAGACACGTACCACCCTCAAGACCCGGACACACAAGGGCGAGGGTAGTAACGAACTGCGATTCGAAGACGAAGCAGACCAGGAACAGATCTACATCCACGCCCAGAAAAACCTGGACCTGCTGACGCAAAACAATCGCACCGAAGTCATTCGGAACGACAGCCACCTGACGGTAGAAAACAACCGCTTCAGCCATGTCAAAGGCAGCAGCCATCACACCGTGGACGGCGAAAAACGTGATCAGACTGGCAAGGACCACAGCTTCAACGTTACCGGCACCCTGCACCTGAAAGCCGGCACCGCCTGGCTCAGTGAATCCGGCACCGAACTGCACATCAAGGCCGGCCAGAAAGCCGTGATTGAAGCCGGCGCCGAAATCACCCTCAAGGCTGGTGGCAGCTTTGTGATGATCGATCCCAGCGGCGTGGCCATGGGCGGGGCGGCGATCCAACTGAATGCCGGAGGTTCGCCAGGGAAGGGTAGCGGACAGAAGGTGCAGGTGCCGGAGATGCCTGGGTCGGTGGCCAGGGAAGGGATTGTTAGTAACGCGCCTGAAAAACTGCCAGAGGCCCCCCAAAGGCCGATGGCCAAACCAGATCAGATACGGGCCATCAAGAATGCAGCGAATCAGGGCAAGGGGATTTGCCAGGTCTGCTCACCGGAACCACGAGGAACGACCTGATGGGCAATCTGGCTGGCCTTGCAGAAGAAAGTAAAACTTTCCTGCTAATTGATGGCGCCAAGGTGAAAGACCTGGCACAGGCCATCTACCGCGAAGAAGCGAACCCTCGCTGTGATGCGCTTTACCGGGGAACTGAACTCGCCGATTTGTTGGAGGTATCGCCCTGGTTGGTCGAAACACACTTGAACAGTGCACTGGCACGGAAGTGTTTTGAGGAGTGGAAGCAGCTGGGGGCTGCTATCGTTTTGCAGGCCGATTGCCCGTTCGAAGATGTTCTGGACCATTTGCGCGGGCTGCTTATAGCCCGGCTGGCGACGGGAGAAGAGGTGATTTTTCGGTTCTATGATCCTGAAATCGCGCGGCACCTGTTGAAGCGCGATTCATCAGGTAAGGGTGTCAGGCGGTTTATGGGGCCCTGCAGTGTCTTTGCCATCCAGGACCGCCGTTCGGGCGAGTGGGAATGCCTATACAATCACCAGCCATCGGATGAAAGTCAGCAAGAGGTGTTCACCGTTCACAAGGAACACCAGGTTGCCATGGAACGCGCCGCAGAGCGGACAGCCAGAAGCAAGCTGGAAATTCACACTGCAAAATACTTTCCGCATCTGCTTCACCATCCTGATACAACCGGTCAGGCTTGGGGAGTGATATCTGATCTGGTCAGCCAGGCCAGAGGCCGAGGTCTATACAGCACCCGTGATATTGCTCTGTACATCAATACGATTGGCTGGCTTGGGCACCATGCATTCGAAGACAGTGATGTGCAGAGCCTGTGGAGGGAGAATTCCGCATCACCGGCTAAAGCCATAGTGCGAATTGCAGAATTTGCCGAGAAAAAGTCAAAGGAGGGACTGGCTCATGGGTAGTGCTAACAGCTCAGCATTTTTGCAGGGTGCCGATGACATCGACTCGGCGGCACAGGTCTGCCCGCTCCAGCTCAAAACCGTTGCGTTGTATCCGGTGCGCTGGGCGATCAGTCAGGAAGAAGTTGCTTTGCCCGCCAATTTCCAACCACCTTCCGTCGCGCTTGGAACTACTCATTACTGCGTTCGCAAACTGACGGCCGGTTGGGTCTACATGTTCTCCGAAGCCTTCGGAACGTTGCATGAGTACCGGGTCAATGAGCAGGGCCAGATAACGGAAGTGCAGCCTGGTGTAAACTCTGTACTGCTGCCAGATATTGAAGCGCAAAGTGCTTTGCCCGCCATACACCACCCCGCGGAAGGCAAGGTGCTTCTGAAATTCGTGCAGCATCGATGGACTGTGCGTTTGCAGGAACTTGTGCGAACGGACGTGCAAGTTCGTGAAGAACACATGCAGTCATTCGACTTGAGCGGGCTCCCGGAAAAGCGTGAAGGCGTAAATATCAGCGAAACCGAAGCGATAAGCGGGGTGGTTGAAGATTTTCGGCCAGAGCCAATGGATTTCGAGTGGAGCCTGACGGAGTTTGCACAGGGAATCGGAGAGTCGGATTTGCAGGGGCAGTGCAAAAAGGAAACTGAATTTTCGTACTGCGTTGCTCTTGATGATGAAATCGGTATCACCTCCGAATTAGGCCAACTGCATGCACTTCATGTAAATCTGATCATGAATTACGCGGAGGAGAACGCCTACGCCTACACCACCTCCCAGATGGTGGACGCGCTCATTGCCCGTGAGGCCAGTAAGAAGGAAACGGAAGACGAACGGAATGAGACAATAGAGGAACTCAAGGAACGCATCCGTTCCGCTGACAAGGACGCGTTCATAGAGGGTTACCATAAGAAAATTGAGGAATACGACCAGGCACGTGGCCGCATATTTGATGATTGGAAAAGATGGATCGACTCTGTGCAACTGGCAAAGAAGCTGGAGTTCAACGACATATATTGTGCAACTGGGTTTGAAGCCGTCGAGAAAGAGCTTGCAGACATCCTCGACGGTTACGTCGGCGCAGAAAAGGGCAGGCAAGATGCAGAGAAATGGATGGTCGCAGAAGATGATGGGGCCGGTACTCTAGAAACCTTGCTCAAAAGTGTGTTGTTCCTAACCCGAAAAATTCATAAAAAAAGGCGAACCTTGCTCAACCCATTGATATAATGGGAGTTACGACAATAACGCTTCGGAAGAAGCTAAACAAGGTTCGCCCATGTCCAATTCTATCCCAACTCAACTGCGCTTTCCTCC
>NZ_JBSXNZ010000058.1:0-17223 GCF_056857895.1 Marinobacter sp. B-21 | reverse complement strand
TTAGGAGCCTGACGATGACCTACTCTCACATGGGCAACGCCACACTACCATCGGCGCTGGTCTGTTTCACTTCTGAGTTCGGGATGGGATCAGGTGGTTCCAGACCGCTATGGTCGTCAGGCAAAACGGTTGATCACTGGGGGACGAGATGGAACGTTCAGGGTGTTTTCTGAGTGATAATCGATTTCGGTTTGCGTTACCCGCAATTGTCTTGGGTGTTATATAGTCAAGCCGCACGAGCAATTAGTATCGGTTAGCTCAACGCCTCGCAGCGCTTACACACCCGACCTATCAACGTCCTGGTCTTGAACGGCTCTTCAGGGCCCTCGAGGGGCCAGGGAGATCTCATCTTGGAAGGGGCTTCCCGCTTAGATGCTTTCAGCGGTTATCCTGTCCGAACATAGCTACCGGGCAATGCCACTGGCGTGACAACCCGAACACCAGAGGTTCGTCCACTCCGGTCCTCTCGTACTAGGAGCAGCTTTCCTCAAATCTCCAACGTCCACGGCAGATAGGGACCGAACTGTCTCACGACGTTCTAAACCCAGCTCGCGTACCACTTTAAATGGCGAACAGCCATACCCTTGGGACCGGCTTCAGCCCCAGGATGTGATGAGCCGACATCGAGGTGCCAAACACCGCCGTCGATGTGAACTCTTGGGCGGTATCAGCCTGTTATCCCCGGAGTACCTTTTATCCGTTGAGCGATGGCCCTTCCATACAGAACCACCGGATCACTATGACCTACTTTCGTACCTGCTCGACGTGTCTGTCTCGCAGTTAAGCGGGCTTGTGCCATTACACTAACCGCATGATGTCCGACCATGCTTAGCCCACCTTTGTGCTCCTCCGTTACGCTTTGGGAGGAGACCGCCCCAGTCAAACTACCCACCACACAGTGTCCTCATCCCCGATCAGGGGACCAAGTTAGAACCTCAAACAGGTCAGGCTGGTATTTCAAGGTTGGCTCCATGAGAACTGGCGTTCCCACTTCAAAGCCTCCCAGCTATCCTACACAAACATGCTCAAAGTTCACTGTGAAGCTATAGTAAAGGTTCACGGGGTCTTTCCGTCTAGCCGCGGATACACCGCATCTTCACGGCGATTTCAATTTCACTGAGTCTCGGGTAGAGACAGCGCCCCCATCGTTACGCCATTCGTGCAGGTCGGAACTTACCCGACAAGGAATTTCGCTACCTTAGGACCGTTATAGTTACGGCCGCCGTTTACCGGGGCTTCGATCAAGAGCTTCGCGCAAGCGCTAACCCCATCAATTAACCTTCCGGCACCGGGCAGGCGTCACACCGTATACGTCCACTTTCGTGTTTGCACAGTGCTGTGTTTTTAATAAACAGTCGCAGGGGCCTGGTATCTTCGACCGGCGTCCGCTCCACCCGCAGGGGCTTCACGTAATACCGGCGTGCCTTCTCCCGAAGTTACGGCACCATTTTGCCTAGTTCCTTTACCCGAGTTCTCTCAAGCGCCTTGGTATTCTCTACCTGACCACCTGTGTCGGTTTGGGGTACGGTCCCGAATAGCCTGAAGCTTAGAAGATTTTCCTGGAAGCAGGGCATCAATGACTTCCCGCTCTATGAGCAGTCGTCGTCGCGTCTCGAGATTGTGGACCCGGATTTGCCTAAGTCCACTCCCTACTCGCTTAAACCGGGACAACCGTCGCCCGGCTCACCTAGCCTTCTCCGTCTCTCCATCGCAGCTATCCAAGGTACGGGAATATTAACCCGTTTCCCATCGACTACACCTTTCGGTCTCGCCTTAGGGGCCGACTCACCCTGCGCCGATTAGCGTTGCGCAGGAACCCTTGGTCTTCCGGCGTGGGGGTTTTTCACCCCCATTGTCGTTACTCATGTCAGCATTCGCACTTCTGATACCTCCAGCATGCTTCTCAACACACCTTCGCAGGCTTACAGAACGCTCCCCTACCCCGTGCACTTGCGTGCACAGCCGCAGCTTCGGTGACCAGTTTGAGCCCCGTTACATCTTCCGCGCAGGCCGACTCGACTAGTGAGCTATTACGCTTTCTTTAAAGGATGGCTGCTTCTAAGCCAACCTCCTAGCTGTCTGAGCCTTCCCACATCGTTTCCCACTTAACTGGTACTTGGGGACCTTAGCTGGCGGTCTGGGTTGTTTCCCTCTTCACGATGGACGTTAGCACCCACCGTGTGTCTCCCGGATAGTACTCACAGGTATTCGGAGTTTGCATCGGGTTGGTAAGTCGGGATGACCCCCTAGCCGAAACAGTGCTCTACCCCCTGTGGTATTCGTCCGAGGCGCTACCTAAATAGCTTTCGGGGAGAACCAGCTATCTCCGGGCTTGATTAGCCTTTCACTCCGATCCACAAGTCATCCCCTGGCTTTTCAACGACAGTGGGTTCGGTCCTCCAGTTGATGTTACTCAACCTTCAACCTGCTCATGGATAGATCGCCCGGTTTCGGGTCTATGCCCAGCGACTAAATCGCCCTATTCAGACTCGGTTTCCCTACGGCTCCCCTAAACGGTTAACCTCGCCACTGAACATAAGTCGCTGACCCATTATACAAAAGGTACGCCGTCACGGAACACGTCCGCTCCGACTGCTTGTACGCATACGGTTTCAGGATCTATTTCACTCCCCTCACAGGGGTTCTTTTCGCCTTTCCCTCACGGTACTGGTTCACTATCGGTCAGTCAGGAGTATTTAGCCTTGGAGGATGGTCCCCCCATGTTCAGACAGGATATCACGTGTCCCGTCCTACTCGATTTCACTGAACTTGGGTTTCGGATACGGGGCTATCACCCACTATGGCGGCCCTTTCCAGAGCCTTCTCCTACCCGTCGTCCAGCTTAAGGGCTGGTCCCCGTTCGCTCGCCGCTACTGAGGGAATCTCGGTTGATTTCTTTTCCTCGGGGTACTTAGATGTTTCAGTTCCCCCGGTTCGCCCCGCACAGCTATGTATTCACTGTACGGTACCGACCCGAAAGTCGGTGGGTTTCCCCATTCAGAGATGCCCGGATCACAGCTTGTTTGCCAGCTCCCCGAGCCTTATCGCAGGCTTCCACGTCTTTCATCGCCTCTGACTGCCAAGGCATCCACCGTATGCGCTTAGTTGCTTGACTATATAACCCCAAGACAACTGTTCACGAATCAACATCCCTTACCAGGCAAGCCTGACAAAGAACCCTGTTTCGAGACAGTCACTTGAAGCAATATAACAACCACTTCAACGACAACACCGGATAACGCTTGAAATCGCTATCACATTGAACACGTTTTCTCGGAGATAATGAGAAAACGTCTTCGTGTTCTATCTCGTCCAATTTGTTAAAGAGCAAATCTGACCCAGTGATCAGAAAGAAGGCCTTCAGCCATAACCCTTAACTCGGTCATCAAACTGAAAAACTTGTTTCTGTACACTGCCAACTCGCGTTGGTCAGTAAATTTGGTGGAGCTAGGCAGGATCGAACTGCCGACCTCCTGCGTGCAAGGCAGGCGCTCTCCCAGCTGAGCTATAGCCCCGTCTACTTGTCCAGCTTCTGTCACTCGTCGTTGCAGCCTTCATTCGCATCCGTCATGACCCATCGAGGGTCACTCCTTTACTCATTCAAGCTGCGCCTAGATTGACAAAACCTGTCCGGCGCATCCGCGTACGTCGCTACCTTTGCGGATGACCCACTCGGTCCACCTCTTTACCGCGAGGCGCGCTCCGAAAATTGGGTTAGCCTAGGCATCGGCGGGTGTAGCGTGCGAGTAGCACGTGAGCCCGGCGATAACGACGGATAACGCAATTTTGGTGGGTCTGGGTGGACTTGAACCACCGACCTCACCCTTATCAGGGGTGCGCTCTAACCACCTGAGCTACAGACCCGGTTTTGCTTGTCTTCGCACCACCTGGGCTGCGTTGCAGTCTTCGATCACTCAGTCACGTACCTGGGTACGCTCCCTCACTCTCTCAGCCTGCGCCTTGTCAGCTGGCGCGAATCCGGCGCCAAACCCCGAGATCGTCTCGTGGTTTGAACCAAACCGACAACGGGCCTGCATAGACCCTTTTGCTCTCTTTATTAGCCAACCAAGTAATTCGTGTGGACTCTGACCGAAGCCTTCGGCTTCGTTTAAGGAGGTGATCCAGCCGCAGGTTCCCCTACGGCTACCTTGTTACGACTTCACCCCAGTCATGAACCACACCGTGGTGATCGTCCTCCCGAAGGTTAGACTAACCACTTCTGGTGCAATCCACTCCCATGGTGTGACGGGCGGTGTGTACAAGGCCCGGGAACGTATTCACCGTGACATTCTGATTCACGATTACTAGCGATTCCGACTTCACGCAGTCGAGTTGCAGACTGCGATCCGGACTACGACGCGTTTTGTGAGATTGGCTCCCCCTCGCGGGTTTGCAGCCCTCTGTGCGCGCCATTGTAGCACGTGTGTAGCCCTGGCCGTAAGGGCCATGATGACCTGACGTCATCCCCACCTTCCTCCGGTTTGTCACCGGCAGTCTCCCTAGAGTTCTCAGCCAAACTGCTAGCAACTAGGGATAGGGGTTGCGCTCGTTACGGGACTTAACCCAACATCTCACGACACGAGCTGACGACGGCCATGCAGCACCTGTGTCTGAGTTCCCGAAGGCACCAATCCATCTCTGGAAAGTTCTCAGCATGTCAAGGCCAGGTAAGGTTCTTCGCGTTGCGTCGAATTAAACCACATGCTCCACCGCTTGTGCGGGCCCCCGTCAATTCATTTGAGTTTTAACCTTGCGGCCGTACTCCCCAGGCGGTCAACTTAGTGCGTTAGCTGCGCCACTAAGACTTCAAGAGTCCCAACGGCTAGTTGACATCGTTTACGGCGTGGACTACCAGGGTATCTAATCCTGTTTGCTCCCCACGCTTTCGCACCTCAGTGTCAGTGTTGGTCCAGGGTGCCGCCTTCGCCACTGGTGTTCCTTCCTATATCTACGCATTTCACCGCTACACAGGAAATTCCACACCCCTCTACCACACTCTAGCCTGACAGTTCGAAATGCCGTTCCCAGGTTAAGCCCGGGGCTTTCACATCTCGCTTATCAAACCACCTACGCGCGCTTTACGCCCAGTAATTCCGATTAACGCTTGCACCCTCCGTATTACCGCGGCTGCTGGCACGGAGTTAGCCGGTGCTTCTTCTGTGAGTAACGTCAATCCTCAAGGGTATTAACCTTAAGGCCTTCCTCCTCACTGAAAGTGCTTTACAACCCGAAAGCCTTCTTCACACACGCGGCATGGCTGGATCAGGGTTGCCCCCATTGTCCAATATTCCCCACTGCTGCCTCCCGTAGGAGTTCGGGCCGTGTCTCAGTCCCGATGTGGCTGATCATCCTCTCAGACCAGCTACGGATCGTCGCCTTGGTGGGCCTTTACCCCACCAACTAGCTAATCCGGCTTAGGCTCATCTGATAGCGCAAGGTCCGAAGATCCCCTGCTTTCCCCCGAAGGGCGTACGCGGTATTAATCCGGGTTTCCCCGGGCTATCCCCCACTACCAGGCAGATTCCTAAGCATTACTCACCCGTCCGCCGCTCGTCAGCATCCCGAAGGACCTGTTACCGCTCGACTTGCATGTGTTAAGCCTGCCGCCAGCGTTCAATCTGAGCCATGATCAAACTCTTCAGTTTAAATCATACAAGAATCCGAAGATCCTCTATTCTTGCTCAAGACAAAACTCAATTTCGACGAGTCACTGTCCTGATATTTCATCTCCGAAATACCTCGGCCAGCGCCCACACGAATTACTTGGTTAACTTTTTAAAGAGCGGTTGAGCCGTGGCTCAATCAAGGAGGCGTATTCTACATCGTTCCGCCACCCTGTCAACCGTTTATTTTTCGCTGCTTCCGTCTCCGGAAATCGCCGAAAAACTTACCGGCTTACTACCTGTTTCGAGGCGCGCATTCTACAGCGAATCGCTTTCCTGTCAATCGCTTTCTGAAGAATTTTTTCAACTCAATTTCTTCAGCGCTTTCAAGCAGTTACTCCCTCAAGAAGCCCCTGTGTCAGTGGCTTGTCCCTCGAAAGAGAGGCGCATTCTACAGACCTGCTCAGAGGTGTCAACGGTTCGTTATAACTTTTTCGGTAAATCGACAATGTACCGTCAAAACTCGGTTTTTACCGCGGCCGCCGCCCGGGTCGCTTTTTCCCTCGCCTCGGCAATCGAACTACCGGTCGCAAGAGCCACCCCCATACGGCGGCGCCCTCTCAGTTCAGGTTTACCAAACAGCCTGAGAAAGATATCAGGCTCAGCTAACGCTTTTTCAAGCCCGGAGTAGGAAACGGCATCGGAATCTCCCTCAGGCAATATCACTGCGGAAGCAGATGGCCCCTGCTGGCGTATCGCCGGTATTGGCAGCCCCAGGATCGCGCGGGCATGCAACGCAAATTCTGACAAATCCTGGGAAACCAGGGTAACCAGCCCGGTGTCGTGGGGGCGCGGCGACACTTCGGAGAACCATACCTGGTCGCCCCGAACAAACAGCTCCACCCCATAGACCCCATAGCCACCAAGGTTGCCGGCAACAGCTTCGGCGATTTCCCGGGAACGGGCCAGGGCTTTTTCACTCATTGGCTGCGGCTGCCAGGACTCACGGTAATCCCCGTCTTGCTGACGGTGCCCGATCGGATCACAGAACGAAATGCCGTCGCGATGCTTTACGGTAAGCAAGGTGATTTCGTATTCGAAGTCCACGAACCCCTCAACGATCACCCTCCCCTTACCGGCGCGACCACCGGTCTGGGCATAATCCCAGGCAGCCTCAATATCATCGCTAGACCTGACCAGGCTTTGCCCCTTGCCGGACGAACTCATGACCGGCTTCACCACCAGGGGCAAACCGACGGCCTCGACCGCCGCGAGATATTCCTCTTTCGATTCCGCGAATCGGTACGGCGATGTAGCAAGCCCGAGCTCCTCGGCGGCCAGGCGACGGATACCTTCCCGGTTCATTGTCAGGTTAACGGCCCGTGCGGTGGGAATCACGTGATAGCCTTCGCGCTCCAGCCTCACCAGTTCGGGAGTGGCGATAGCTTCTATCTCAGGCACAATCAGGTTCGGCTTTTCCGCCTCAATAATGCGGCGAAGGGCCTCTCCATCCAGCATATCGACAACGTGGCTGCGATGGGCAACCTGCATGGCCGGAGCATTGGCATAACGGTCAACCGCGATGACCTCCACGCCAAAGCGCTGAAGCTCGATGACAACTTCCTTGCCCAGCTCTCCGGAACCACAAAAGAGAACCCTGAAGGCGTTTTCTTTCAGAGGAGTACCAATTCGAACTGTGTCAGTCATGATATTGCCTGTCCTGTGTGGTATCTACGAATGCCCAATATTGCCCGGCGACGCCATAAACGCGATTGCCCTAATGAACATAACAATCTAGACCAAAACCTTGCTTTCACGCTCGGCAACTTTTCGCAGCACGTCACGGCGTTCTTCGTTGCTCATCCGAGACCACCGCGTAATTTCCTCTCCGCTGCGATGACAACCAACACAAATGTCATTCTCGTCCAGCGCGCAAATGCTCACACAGGGCGAGCGTACCTTATCGGCGACTTTCATCCTGCCTACCTCACCTGACTGCTTAACCGTGACCAAGTGGAAAACTATGTGGCCCAAAGGCGCTCACTTTAACCTTTCCTGGCCTCTGCTTCTAATACCTGTTCGGTCAGGGGCTCCTCCAGATGTTGCCATACCCCAGATCCGACAGTGGGTACACTAGTGTCCCGTCTGGCTAATTCGCTAATCTACTGCGAATTAGCCAGACGGGACACTGCGGCGCGGCGCCGGCCACCGTGCTCGGGAGACGAGAATATCAAACCCCAGGACCTTCATCGTTAGCGGATGTCATTCACCGGGTACCCAGAGCACATCGCCTTTTCCCTTGGCATTCGAATAGCGGGCCATCACGAACAGCAAATCAGACAGGCGGTTCATATACTCCAGCACCGAGGGGCTAATCTCCTGCTCTTCCTTCAACTGAACAATGATCCTCTCAGCCCGGCGAGTCACTGTCCGGGCATGGTGAAGATACGTTGCTGCGGGATTGCCCGCCGGGAGAATGAAAGATCGCAGGGACGGAATATCCGCGTTGAACCGGTCTATTTCCTGCTCAAGCTCAAGGGTCTTGGAGTCTGCAAGCCTGAGTGGCGGATATTTCGGATTTTCCACAACAGGCGTGCAAAGATCGGCACCGACATCAAACAGATCGTTCTGGATGCGTGCCAGGATCCTGTCCAGCGTCTCGTCGACATGCAGCCGCGCCAGGCCAATAACGGCGTTTGCTTCGTCCACCGTGCCGTAGGCTTCCACACGCGGATCGTACTTGGCGACCCGGCTACCATCACCCAGGCCGGTATCGCCCTTATCTCCGGTTTTCGTATATATCTTGGTGAGCCTGACCATTCATTTCTCCCGTGACCCGGTTCCATCCATCAACGAAGCCGGTCAGATTACAGGTTTTTCCCGGTAGGTTCCCCAAATGCCTTTCAGGGTTTCAACAATATCGCCCATCGAAGCCCCTTCTTTGACCAATTCAATGGTTATGGGCATAAGGTTTACCGATTCGTCCTCGGCCTGCTCTTTCAACTGCGTGAGCAGACTCTGGACTTTTTCTTCATCGCGATTGTTCCTGACCTTGTTCAGGCGCTCAATCTGCCGGCGCTCGGTTTCCGGATCATGTGGGTGGGTTTCAATCTCAACATCCTCTTCCTCCTGGACGAACATATTGACGCCGATGACCGGTCGCTCCCCGCTGGCCTTGCGTAGCGCGAAATCATAGGCCGAATCGGATATGCCTCTCTGGAAGTAGCCATCGTCAATACACTGGAGGGTGCCACCAAGTTCTTCAACCTCATCAAGGATTTTCCAGACTTCCCGTTCAATCTCATCGGTAAGGCTTTCGACATAGTAGGAACCACCCAATGGATCCACCACCTGGGTGATGTTGGTTTCGTAGGCAATGATCTGCTGGGTTCGCAGGGCGATTCGCATCGCTTCCTCGGTGGGTATGGCAAAGGCCTCATCCATGCCATTGGTGTGCAGCGACTGAGCGCCACCCAGCACAGCAGACAGTGCCTGAAGCGCGGTGCGGATCGGGTTGATCGTATACTGCGGCTTGGTCAGGGTCGCTGCCGCGGTTTGTGCGTGGAAACGTAACCGGCTTGCCTCGGGTTTCGTGGCGCCGAATTTTTCCCGCATGATTTTGGCGTATACCCGCCTGGCCGCCCGGAACTTGGCAATCTCTTCAAAGAAGTCTGCCTGGCTCACGAAGAAGAACGAGAGGCGGGGACCAAACTCATTAACATCCACCCCGGCGTCGATTGCAGTCTGAACGTACTCCATGGTGGTCGCCATTGTGTACGCCACTTCCTGGACAGCGGTCGAACCGGCTTCCGATATGTGGTACCCGGAGATGTTGATGGCGTTGTACCGCTTCATGTTCTCGGATCCGTACTGAATGCAGTCACGGACCAGGCGAACCGACGGCCGCACCGGGAATATCCATTCCTTCTGGGCGATATACTCCTTGAGAATGTCGTTCTGGATGGTGCCCGAGAGGTCATTGAGGTCATAGCCGCGCTTCTGCGCCAGGGCAATGTACATGGCGTAGAGTATCCAGGCTGACGGGTTGATCGTCATGGAGACGGAAATTTTTGTCAGGTCAATGTCGTCGAACAACTCCTCCATATCCGCCAGAGTGTCGATGGCGACACCCTCGCGGCCCACCTCACCCTGGCTCATGGAATGGCCCGAGTCATACCCCATCAGGGTAGGCATGTCGAAGTCGATCGACAGCCCGGTCTGGCCCTGGGCAATGAGGTATTTGAAGCGCCCGTTGGTTTCCCTGGCAGTACCGAAACCGGCAATCTGGCGCATTGTCCAGTTCTTGCCACGGTACATGGTGGGGTAGGGCCCCCGGGTGAAGGGATATTGGCCGGGAAAACCAACGTCCTCAAACGGGGTGTCTTTGACATCCAGTGGCGTATACGTGCGCTTCGTCCGCATCCCCGACGCGGTGGTGTACTCTGACTTACTCTCCGGCGCCCGCTTTATGAAGGACGACACTTCGTTCTTTTCCCACTCGTTGAACTCTTTTTCAATATGCTTGAGTGCAGCGGGGTCATACTGGTCAGTGTGATTCATGAATCGTCTCCTTCATGGCTTTTAGCAAGATCACCGCGGCGCCGTGGGGATCCAGTTCGCGTTGAGTAACCTTTTTGAGCAGCTCTTCGGTTTGCGACCTGCTGTCACGTACAAAATTGTCCCGGACAATCTCTTCGGCGACCTTCACCACCCGGGTTAAAGCAATCTGGCGGCGCCGCTCGGTGATTTCGCCGCTTCGCTCCAGGTGCTCTGCGTGACGGTCAATCGCGGCCATCAGCTCGCCGAAACCGGTGTGCTTTTCAGAACTGGTCGGTACCACCGGCACCCGCCAGATGCCCTCACCCGGCTCCAAGCTCATCATCAGCATGGCCTTGAGTTCCTGGATGGTTTTGTTGGAGTCCGGCCGGTCGGCTTTGCTCACCACATGGACATCGGCTATCTCAAGCACCCCTGCCTTGATGGCCTGAATGTCATCGCCCAGACCAGGCGCGTTGACAACCACCGTGGTATGAGCCGCACGCACGATATCAACTTCGTCCTGGCCCACCCCGACCGTCTCGATCAGGACCACATCAAACCCACCTGCATCCAGGAGGTCGACGGCGTCCAGGGCCGGTCTCGCCAGGCCACCTAGGGTTCCCCGGGTGGCCATGCTGCGAATGAATACCCCGGGGTCGGAAACCAAGTCTCCCATGCGGATACGATCACCGAGGATCGCACCACCGGAAAACGGGCTTGAGGGGTCAATGGCAACGACACCGACCTTACGGCCACTGGCCCGGTATTCATGGACCAGCTGTGTAACGAGGGTCGACTTCCCTGCCCCCGGTACACCGGTAATGCCCACTACATGGGCGCGGCCGGTGCTCTTGTAGAGCGCCGCCAGGGCCTGGCGCACTTCAGGGTCGCCGCCACTTTCAACGCGGGTAATAAGCCTGGCGATGGCGCGGGGGTGTCCCTCCCCCACCCGTTCCGCCAGCGCCATCGAAGATATGCGGTTAATCATCTAACCCCCACGTTTCTGGTTAAGGCTGTGGTAAAGGTCCCGGTCGTCAACCACCCGTTGGGCCTTGAAGTCGGTGCGCGGAAAGGTGTCCGGCTCGACCATCACAATCCTTGCCCGGACACCCAGCACGCGACTGAATTCGGCCTCTACCCGTTCTGACAACGCCCTGACCGCATCCGGGCCTCTGCGCCTGGTCTCCTGGTCAAATTCTGCCTGCACGGCCAGCTCGTCCATTGAGCCACCACGGGAAATGATAATCCGGTGCTCACCACCATAACCCGCAAGGCCTTCCAGAATTTCAGCGATGGCGCTGGGGTAAACGTTTTCACCCCGGATCTGGAACATGTCGTCGATACGGCCATAGATGCCTTTGGGCAATTTCGGATAAGTTCGGCCACAGGGATTGTCTTCCATCACCCAATGGGTCAAATCGCCGGAGACCATGCGGATCATCGGCTGGGAGGTTCGCTCGAGATGGGTATAGATTGGCGTACCCTGCTCACCATAGGGAACTCGCCGGTTGGTATCGGGGTCTGCCACTTCCGTGTAGACAATGTCCTGCCACAGCAGCATACCCTCGGTGTCGGCACTGCCAGAGGCGTGCATCCAGGGCGTCAGCTCGGCCATGGTTCCGCAATCCACCACTTTGGCACCGTAGATATCCTGGATCTTATCCCGGATGGAGGGGATGGAACCGCCCGGCTCGCCGGAAAAGAACAGCACCCTGATACCGAACTCCCTGGGGTCAACGCCTTCTTCTCGGGCCACTTCCGCCAGCCTTAGCGCATAGGAAGGTGTGGAGTAGAGTCCAGCGGGTTTCATCATCCCTAACCAGGTGACCGCTCGCGCCGTCATTCCGGGAGCACCCGCGCCAAACGGGAAGGCTTTGCAGCCTAAGCGCTCAGCACCGATCAACGCGCCCCAGGATCCCATATAGAGACTCAGGATGGCAGCGACAAACACCGTATCTCCCGGCCGCAGGCCCATACCCCACATGATTCGGGCATGGTTGTTGGCAATGGTCTCCCAGTCACGCCGGGAAATACCAAAAGCGGTGGGCCGGCCGGTTGTGCCAGAGGTGCCGTGGATATGATGGATCTCGCTTTCCGGGCAGCAAAGATAGTCCCCGAATGGCGGTTTTTTCGCCTGGGAGTCACGCAGCTCCTGCTTGGTAACGGCGGGAACCTGTTCGAAGTCTGCAAGGGTACGGATGTCGTTGGCCGTTATACCGGCCTCGTCCCACTTGCTTTGGTAAAATGGCGAGTGATCGTAAGCATAGGCCATCACTTCGCGGATGCGCGCAACAATTAACTCATCTCGTTTTTCAGGATCCATCGTTTCGCGATCCCGAAACCAGTAGGGGTTGTTCGGGTCGGGGAAATAGTCGTTGCTGTAACTGGGGGGGAAATTCCACTCTTCCATCGGAGACTCCTGATATTGTTATTGGTTGTCATCTGAGGAAACCTGTTTTGAGCGCCCGGCTTTGCCCGACCGCCATAGTGCCGGATTTATCGGACACCACGGTCTGCGACCAATTGCCGGAACGAATCAATGATTTCCTGGGGAGGAGTGTCCTGCAGAAGAATCTTGTGGACGCCCATCTGGTACAGCTCTTCGACATCGTCGTCCGGAATGACACCACCACCCGCAACGATCATGTCTTCCGCTTCCCTGTCTTTCAGAAGCTCCAGTACCTTGGGGAAAATGTGCATGTGCGCACCCGAGAGCAAGCTGATACCCAGAATATCGACATCCTCCTGGATAGCGGCATCGACTACTTCCTCGGGCGTTCGATGCAGTCCGGTATACACCACATCCATGCCGGCATCTCTTAGAGCACGCGCGACCACCTTTATGCCTCGGTCATGACCATCAAGACCGATCTTTGCCAGCATTACCCGAATCACACCTGCATTATTGTCATTGTTTTGCATCGCATTCTCCTTGGATTAACTAGTTGCGCCACCGCTTCTTTTCAGAGGTTCACGGGAGTCTTGAATTTCTTGCTGAAGCCACTTTGATGCGGTTTCCACATGCTGCCTCGCAAGGGTTTCAGCCGTCCGGGCATCACCGGCCAATACCGCATCGAGTATTGCCGCATGCTCTTCCCAGATCTGTTTCTGGTTTTTTTCCACGATCAGGATGTCACTCATAACACGCCTTACATGGTTCCAATGGGCCTCCATTGAATCCAGAATGAAGGTGTTTCCCGCCAGCTCATAGATGAAGCCGTGAAAGCGCATATCGGCGTCGATAAGAGCGGGAAGGTCGTTTGCCTTTCCTGCTGCATAGCCATCCTCGATAATGGCCTCACCACGTTTTCGCGACCCGGCATCCGCCCGCTGGGCGGCGAGCCCTGCACTGATCAGGTCAATGCCGCATCGAAATTCGTACAACTGCGCCACAAAATTCTCATCAAGTACGGAAACCATCAGGCCCCGACGCCCCACGGCGGAGAGGAAACCGTCATCGCGTAGACGCTGCATTGCCTGGCTCACCGGCAACCGTGAGACATCCAGTCTTTCGGCCAGGCTTTCCTGGGTAACCCGCTCACCCGGCCTGAGCAAACCTTCAACGATGGCATTAACCACCGAATCGTAAATGAGCTCTGGAAGGTTCTTCTCGGTTTGGATTTTCTTCATTGAACAAACTCCACGACACAGCTCCTTCGATATCGTTTGCATACAGTATTCACCATGTAATACCTGTTCACCGATTAACCATATTAGACTTTAGCCTTATCTTTAAGTGTTTTTTTGAGCGCAAACATGCCCCCTCCGTTATTTTTCAAACGGCGGGACCAGAAAACACCTGAGATAGAAAGAGAGGGAGGGAGAAATCAGTGAACGAATAGAAGACCGAAAGATTCGGTCAGCTTCCTTCGGGCGGTTCAAGCAGATCAATTCCGGCATCGTACACAGCGTTGAGAAAATCCACCAGAACCACTGCGGACAGCCCCCATATCCGATAGCGCCCCCAACGGTAGCAGGGCACGTAAAACGTATGGTTCAGAAAATTCAAAGCGTCGGTTCTTTCCCGCCTGTCTTCCAGAAAAAAGGACAGCGGCACCCGGAATACGCTTTCAATCTCATGAGGGTTAGGCTTCAGGGGATGGTCACCGGGAATCACGCCAACATACGGAGTAACCAGGATTCCGTAACGGGACATCACCTGGCTGAGCGGAGCGATAATCTGCACCTGATCCGGCGGCAAACCAATCTCTTCGTGGGTTTCCCGCAACGCCGTCGCCGCAAGGGAGGGGTCGCCGGGATCGCGTTTTCCGCCCGGGTACGCCACCTGTCCCCGGTGCGTGCTCAGATTTTCAGATCTGAGCGTAAAGATCATTTCGGGGTTTCGATGATCATCGGTTACAGGTACCAGAATACCGGCTTCGGGATAATCCAGAGCAAGCTGTCTGGGCGCATAGCCGGCCAGGCGCTCGGCAAGTAGATCACGCAAGTTTTGTCTCCAAAGTACACCCTGATGTTGAATGAGACAGCGGCAGCCGGGATCGTTAAACTGACTACCAAACCAATAAAGTATACGGGGAAAATCATGAAGTACTGCAGCACATGCGGCCACCCGGTTGAACAACGCATCCCCGAAGGCGATAACCGGCACCGCTATGTCTGTGTCAGTTGCGATACCATACATTACCAGAACCCGCGCATTGTTGCCGGCACGGTTCCTGTCTGGGAAGGGAAGATACTCCTGTGCCGGCGGGCCATCGAACCGCGTTACGGCTACTGGACACTACCGGCCGGCTTCATGGAGAACGCCGAAACCACCATTGAAGCCGCGGAACGGGAAACCCTTGAGGAAGCACTGGCAGAAGTAAACATCGAGGGCCTCTACTCCATCATCGATGTTCCGCACATCAACCAGGTGCATATGTTCTATCGTGCCACCCTGAAGGACGGACAATTCGGCGCCGGTGAGGAGTCCCTGGAATCCAGGTTGTTCGAACTGGATGACATTCCCTGGGACGAAATCTCCTTCCCAACCGTGAAGCGAACCCTGGAGCTGTTCCTCACCGATTACAGGAGTGAGTCGTTCGGTGTTCATGTCAGTGATATCCGTCACCCGATGGCAAGAGATCGCCAGTAAAGCAGCCCGCTACAAATCCTCAAGGCGATAAATCTCATAAGCGGGCTCTTCATAAGGATGAGCCCGCTTTAGCGCAGCAAGGGCGTCTTTGATCAGATCATCCTCGCAAACCAGCTCCACCTTGTATTCATCCACCGCTTCAACCTCACCGGCTTTCCCCAGGAAAGGGTCACTCCCTTCCAGCGGGCGAAACTGCCCCCTGCCGAGGCACTGCCAGGCGCAACGATCATAATCACCAATGCGGCCCGCCCCGGCATCAAACAGCGCCTGTTTTGTCTGTTCGACATGAGTTTCCGGGACGAAATAACACATCTTGTACATCGAAGACCCTCCTTCAAATCGGATATTTTTTGTACAGATTAATAGCTTAGATACTTACCCACAGAATCTTTACGTATAGTACTAAGAAGTGTGTAATTTCGATAATGAACGCTATTATTGAAGGTTGCTTTTTCTCTGAAGACCATTAATCTGCATAGTGTAATATGTGTAATTTATGTAGGAATAGGGATGTTTGCAACAAAAGTGACAGCGAAAATCGCCCAGGACAGGAGCGGAGTGACCACAGATATTCCGGTCATTTTAACCGACGAAGGCGTTTTGGCCTCAGTCACTGACTATGTTCTCAGCCTTCAGCTCAATGGTATCTCGCTTTCAACAATCAGTAAGCATATCCAGTCGATTATCCTTCTCATCGAATTCATGGATGCCAACAGCGACATCTTCGATAACCCTGAGGAAATGTTCTCGGTTTTTGTTAGAAGGCTATATAGCGGAACCGTAGGCGAAGATGGGCTAGACCCTTCAGGACTCTATTGGATACCTGCCACCATTGGCACAGTATCTCGACACATTAGCAACTTGACCCATTTCACCGACTGGATCTCAGAAAAAGGACTAGCTAAACCACTTAACACCCTTCATGCAGCCACTCGACATGAAGAGCGCATCCTGCATGCCGCTTGGTTCCGGAAGAATCGGAGCAATTTTCTCGGGCACATCGAGGACAAATCATTTAATTCGACAGTAAAGAGAGCCCGAAGCATCAAAGGCCGAACGCCCCTGTCAAAAACAGACGACGATGCCCTTGCTTTTCCAACGAGTACGTTTGAAGATTTTTACCTGAACGGTTTGGGTGGCGCGACAGACCCTCGCGTTGCACTGAGAGATAAGCTGATATTGCTCCTCATGCACGGAGCAGGATTCAGGAGAAGTGAGGCCCTTTTGCTTTGGGTAACAGACGTATTCGAGGCCCGCTCTGATCCCGATTTCGCCATCGTGAGGATCTATAATGAAGTAGAAGGAGCAGCGCCTGAAAGCTGGAAAACCCGGAATGGAATAAGGACGCGCAAGGCCTACCTGCAAGAAATGTATGCTCGTGCGCCACGGCAGGAGACGCAAAGCACTCAGCATCTCGGTTGGAAGTCTAAGGTGGCAGACGATAAGGATGGCTACCTGGAGGCACATTTCTTCCCACAGGATTTTGCGAAGGTCTTCATGTCCCTGTGGCGAGAGTATTTGGTTTACCGCGCTTCCGTAGAATGCCACCACCCTTATGCTTTCATCAGCTTTGACTCTCGCTACCTGGGGAATCCCTATACCTATAACGCCTTCAACCAGAATTATAGTGCGGGATTGAGGAGAATTGGCCTGGAACCCAATAAGGCCGAGGGCTTAGACCCTCATGGTCACCGCCATAACTATGGCCGCAGACTAACGGATGCCAAGGTAGATCCGCTCATCCGAAAAAAATGTCTACACCACAAAAGCATCAATTCCCAATTGGTTTACACGCTGCCGTCAAGCACCGAGGTCTCACATGCACTCTCTGCGGCCTCGGAGCAACTAGCCCGAATTATTCATAAAAAAAGGCGAACCTTGCTCAACCCATTGATATAATGGGAGTTACGCCAATAACGCTTCGGAAGAAGCTAAACAAGGTTCGCCCATGTCTGATTCTATCCCAACTCAACTGCGCTTTCCTCC